>NZ_JBHWIE010000161.1:0-16447 GCF_042732085.1 Actinosynnema sp. NPDC059797 | reverse complement strand
CCTCCAGCCGGCGCGCCACCTCGTACGCCACGGTCGCGCCCATGCTGTGGCCGAAGAACGCGAACGGCCTGTCCGCCCACGCCAGGAGCTCCGGCACGAGGCTGTCGGCCAGCTCCGGGATCGAGTCGACCACGGGCTCCGCGCGGCGGTCCTGCCGGCCCGGGTACTGCACGGCCAGCACGTCGACCCCCGGCGCGTGCGCGCGGGCCACCGGCACGAAGTAGGACGCGGAACCACCGGCGTGCGGGAAGCACACCAGCCGCACCGGCGCGTCCGCGGTCGGCCGGAACCGGCGCAGCCAGGCCCCGGTGGAGGTCGGCGCGCTCACAGCGGGATGTTCCCGTGGTGGCCGCGGCCCGGCTGCGCGGAGGCCAGCGCCTCGGCCAGCCTGCGGCGGGTGTCGCGCGGCGCCACGACCTCGTCCACGACGCCGAGCGCCATCGCCCGGTCCACGCCGCCCGCGATGCGCTGCTGCTCCTCGGTGAGCCGGGCCAGCAGCTCCGGCCGCTCCTCCTCGGGCGCGGCGGCGAGCTTCTTGCGGTGCAGGATCTTCACGGCCGCCTCGGCGCCCATCACGGCCACCTCGGCGTCCGGCCAGGCGAACACCGCGCTGGCGCCCAGGGAGCGCGAGTTCATGGCGATGTAGGCGCCGCCGTAGGACTTGCGGGTGATGAGGGTGACCCGGGGGACGACCGCCTCGGCGAAGGCGTGCAGCAGCTTCGCGCCGCGCCGCACCACGCCGCCCCACTCCTGCCCGACGCCGGGCAGGTAGCCGGGCACGTCCACCAGCACCACCAGCGGCACGCCGAACGCGTCGCACATGCGCACGAACCGCGAGGCCTTCTCCGCGCTCAGCGAGTCCAGGCAGCCGCCCTTGCGCAGCGGGTTGTTCGCGATGACGCCGACCGTCCGCTCGGCCAGCCTGCCGAAGCCGACGACGACGTTCGGCGCCCACTTGGCCTGCAGCTCCTCGAAGGAGCCCGGGTCGAGCACGTCGTTCACCAACGGCTTCACGTCGTACGCGCGGCGCGGCGACTCCGGCAGCCAGGAGCTGGGGTCGCGGTCGTCGGCAGCGGCCGCCAGGTCCAGCACGCCGGGCCGGGTGAAGAAGTCCACCAGGTTGCGCGCCTTGCGCAGCGCCTCGTCCTCGGACGGCGTGGTCACGTGCACCACGCCGGACTTGCGGCCGTGCGCCTCGACGCCGCCCAGGCCCTCCATGTCGATCTGCTCGCCGGTGACGCTGCGGACGACCTCCGGCCCGGTGACGAACACCCGGCCGCCCTCGGCCATCACCACGATGTCGGTCAGCGCGGGGCCGTACGCGGCGGCGCCCGCGGCCGGGCCGAGGATCACCGAGATCTGCGGCACCCGCCCGGAGGCCCGGGTCATCGCGGCGAACATCCGGCCGACGCCGTCCATGGACTCCACGCCGTCGGCGAGCTTCGCGCCGCCGGAGTGCCACAGGCCGATGACGGGGACGCGGTCGCGCACGGCGATCTCGATCGCCTCGACGATGCGCTGCGCGCCGGACCAGCCCATCGCGCCGCCCATCATGGTGGCGTCGGTGCAGTAGGCCAGCACGGGGGAGCCGTTGACGCGCCCGCGCACCGCGCGCACGCCGCTGCCGTCCTGGTCGTGCAGGAAGGTCAGGGAACCGGGGTCGAGCAGGTTCCCCAGCCGGACCACCGGGTCGCGCGGGTCGAGCGGTTTCGGCGCCTCGGCCGTCGTGTCGGCAGCCAGAACGGACATGCGGGCTCCTCGGCTCGGCGTGCGGGACGGTGCCTCGAACCTGCCGGTGGCCGTACCCCGCGACAACCCCTAGAACCCCCCTGGGAGATCCGGGGTGCCCCCCTTGCCCGCCCCGCAAGGGGTGGACGGGAGGAGTGCGCGGGCGCGAGGGTTCAGCATGCGGAGGAGGAGTGCCGCGGGCACGTCGGGTACGAGGCATCGAGGGGAGCGCGGGTGTTCACCGGACCGACCGGGTCGGGTTCGGGCGCTCCGAACGAGGGTGTGCCGGCCGGGGGTGCCGCGGCCGCGGGTGCGCCGGCCGGGGTCGTCCCGACCTCGGGTGTTCCGGCCCGGGGTGTGCCGGCCGGCCGCGCCCTCGGCGCGGGTGGCTCAGCGCCGGGTGCCGGTGCCCGGGTGACCGGCGCCGTTGTCCCCGGCGCCGGGGGTGGCGTTCCCGTCCGGGGACTGCGCCAGCTTCTCGCCGATCGCCCGCACGGCCGACAGCAGGTCGCCCGCGGTCGGCGCGGACGGCGGGTCCAGCAGGTTCTGCACGGTCAGCCCGATCATCACCGAGAGCAGGAACGACCCGGCGGCGAGCCGCGTCGGGTTGTCGGGCTCCTCGTCGGGCACCGCCAGGGCGCCCAGCGACGGCCGGGCGAGCTGGTAGGCGGTGGCGAGCTTCTCCCGCAGGTCCGGCATCCGCTCGGCGAGGGAGAAGGCCTCGATGCCGGCCACCCAGAGCGGGCGGTGGCTGCTGAAGGACTCCAGCACGCCGCTCCACATGATCTCCAGGCGGTCGGCCGTGGTGAGGTCCGGGCCGCCCGCGCTGAGCATGACCCGGTCCAGCTCGGCGCCCCACTCCTCGAAGGCTTCGACGAGCGCCGCGTTCAGCAGCGCTTCCTTGGAGCCGAAGTGGTAGCCGATCGAGGCCAGGTTCGTGTTCGACGCGGAGACGACGTCCCTCGCCGTGGTGTTGGCGTAACCACGCTCGTACAAGCATTTCCTCGCGCCGGCGAGGAGCTGTTCCCGATGGCCCACGACGTGACCCTACAGGATCGGGACAGTGTTTTCATACATACGTCATATACAAGCGTATAGATCGGGTGTAGTTTGATGGACATGACTCCAGCCCAACGTGCCGGGAAGCGGGAGTGGTGGGGGCTGGCCGTCCTCGTCCTCGTCACGCTGATCATCAGCATGGACATGACCGTGCTGTCCTACGCGCTGCCGTTCGTCAGCGCCGAGCTGGCACCGTCGAGCAGCCAGCTGTTGTGGATCACCGACATCTACGCGTTCGTGCTCGCGGGCCTGCTCATCCCCATGGGCACGCTCGGCGACCGCATCGGCCGCCGCAAGCTGCTGATCATCGGCGCGGCCGCCTTCGGCGTCGCCTCCGCCGTGTCGGCTTACGCGACCAGCCCCGAGGTGCTCATCGCGACCCGCGCGCTCATGGGCGCGGCGGGTGCGACGCTGATGCCGTCCACCATGTCGCTGATCCGCACCATGTTCCAGGACGAGCAGCAGCGCCGCGCCGCGATCGGCCTGTGGTCGGCCGGCTTCTCCGCCGGTGGCGCCATCGGCCTGCTGGCCGGCGGCGTGCTGCTCCAGTCCTTCCACTGGGGCACGGTGTTCCTGATCAACGTGCCGATCATGCTGGTCCTCGTGGTGGCCTCGCCCCTGCTGCTGCCCGAGTACCGCAACCCGCAGGCCGGGAGGATCGACCTGGTCAGCTCGCTGCTGCTGTTCGCGGGCGTGCTGCCGGTGGTGTGGGGCATCAAGGAGTTCGCCGAGCAGGGCTTCGACTGGCCGGCGCTGGTCGCGGTGGTGGTGGGCCTGGTGCTCGTGCCGCTGTTCATCCTGCGCCAGCGCGGGCTCGACGACCCGATGGTGGACGTGCGGCTGTTCGGCAAGGCCGCGTTCTCCGCCGCGCTGGTCACCAACGTGCTGGCCAACTTCGCGCTGGTCGGCTTCATGTTCTTCACCGCCCAGTACCTCCAGCTCGTGCTGGGGCTCGAACCGTTCGTGGCGGGCCTGTGGTCGCTGCCGCAGGCGTTCACCGCGGCGATCGGCGCGGCCGTGCTGGCGCCGGTGCTCACCTCGAAGCTCGGGCACGCGACCACCACGGCCCTCGGCCTGGCCATCGGCATCGGCGGCTTCCTGGTGATGTCGCAGGTGGGCGTGGAGGACGGCCTGGCCCAGGCGGTGGTCGGCCAGATGCTGTCCACCATGGGCATGGCGATGGCGCTGACGCTGACCGCCGAGCTGGTGGTCACGACCGCGCCGCCGGAGCGCGCGGGTTCCGCCGCCGGCCTCTCGGAGACCGGCAGCCAGTTCGGCAGCGCGCTGGGCGTGGCCGTGCTGGGCAGCGTGGGCGCGTTCGTGTACCGCTCGCAGCTCGCCGAGGACCCGCCCGCCGGGGTGCCCGCCGACGCGCTGGAGGCCGCTCGGGACACGCTGGGCGAGGCCGTCGAGGTCGCCGGCACGCTGCCCTCGGCCGCCGGTGACGCGCTGCGGCTGGCCGCCCGGACGGCGTTCACCGAGGAGCTGCACGTCGCCGCCTACGCGGTCTCCGGTGTGCTCGTGATCACCGCGGTGCTGGCGTTCACCCTGCTGCGTAAGGTGCCGCGCCCCGTGCCGCCGCCCGCCGCCGCGCCGGAGGCCGTCGGGGAGCCGTCGGGTTCCGACGCCGACCCCGACCCGGCCGAGCGGGACGACAACGAGCGGGAGAAGTCCGGCTCCACGGCCTGACCAGCACCGCCGCCTTTCCCGGGATCCCGGTCGCACCCCTGTGCGGCCGGGATTCGTCGTTCCCGGGAAGGGGTCGATCGGGGTTTGCCGTGGTCGGGAAGGGTTCCCCGAGGTCTGCCAGGGCTAACGCCCCTAGGGGTGAGCTAAGGGCCTGCTAGGGGTTGGCGGTGGTGTCCGCGTCTCCGTAGCGTTATCTCGGGAAAAGCGGGTCGGGAAATCATCGGCTGAGGTGTCGTGCGCTTGTGCGGCGGTGCGGGAAATTCCTGCGTAAAATCGCCGCGTTTGCCGCAGCAGATCCAGGACGTGCGAAAACTCGCACGTCGACGGCGGTGCCGCAAGACATGTCGTCCACTGTTGGGCTCGGGCACCGGATCGGATTGACCGCGGAGTGGAACGGCCCCGGGAGGCGTGCGTGGGAAACGAGGAAAAGCTTCTTGCTTACCTGAAGCGGGCGACCGCGGACCTGCGTGAAGCACGCCGCAGGCTGCGCGATGCCGAGCGCCGGGACAACGACCCGATCGCGGTCGTCGGCATCGGCTGCCGCTTCCCGGGCGGGGTGGCGAACCCCGACCAGCTGTGGGACCTCGTGGCGGGCGGCGTGGACGTGATCTCGCCGTTCCCGACCGACCGCGACTGGGACGTCGACGCCCTCTACGACCCCGACCCGGACCGGCGCGGGCACACCTACGCGCGCGAGGGCGGGTTCCTGCACGACGCGGCCGACTTCGACGCCGCCTTCTTCGGCATCAGCCCCCGCGAGGCCGTGGCCATGGACCCGCAGCAGCGCCTGCTGCTGGAGGTGTCCTGGGAGGCGTTCGAGCACGCGGGCATCGACCCCACCGCGCTCAAGGGCAGCCGCACGGGCGTCTACGCCGGCCTGATGTACCACGAGTACTCGTCGCGCGTGCCCGTCGTGCCGGAGGAGCTGGAGGGCTTCATCGGCAACGGCAACGCGGGCAGCGTCTTCTCCGGCCGCGTCGCCTACACCTTCGGGCTCGAGGGCCCCGCCGTCACCGTCGACACGGCCTGCTCCTCGTCGCTGGTCGCCCTGCACCTCGCGGTGCAGGCGCTGCGCCGCGGCGAGTGCTCGCTGGCGCTGGCCGGCGGCGTCACCGTGATGCCCTCGCCCGAGACGTTCGTGGACTTCTCCCGGCAGCGCGGCCTGGCCCCGGACGGCCGGTGCAAGCCCTTCGCCGAGGCCGCCGACGGCACCGGCTGGGGTGAGGGCGCCGCGGTGATCGTGGTCGAGCGGCTGTCCGACGCGCGCCGCAACGGGCACCGCGTCCTCGCGGTGGTCAAGGGCACCGCGGTGAACCAGGACGGCGCGTCCAGCGGCATGACCGCGCCCAACGGCCCGTCGCAGCAGCGGGTCATCCGCGCGGCCCTGGCCAACGCCGGCCTGTCCGCCGAGCAGGTCGACGTCCTGGAGGCGCACGGCACCGGCACCCGGCTGGGTGACCCGATCGAGGCGCAGGCGGTCATCGCCACCTACGGCCAGCAGCGGGAGCAACCGCTGCTCATGGGGTCGATCAAGTCCAACCTGGGCCACACCCAGACGGCCGCGGGCGTGGCCGGCGTGATCAAGATGATCCTGGCGATGGAGCGCGGGGTCGTGCCCAAGACCCTGCACGTGGACGCGCCCACGTCGCACGTGGACTGGAGCGCGGGCAGCGTGATGCTGCCGACGGAGACCGTGCCGTGGCCGGAGACGGGCCGGCCGCGCCGCTCGGCGGTGTCCTCGTTCGGCATCAGCGGCACCAACTCGCACGTGGTGCTGGAGCAGGCGCCCGCCGAGCAGGACGCCGAGCAGGCGAACGAGGACGAGGCCGCGCCGGAGGAGGCGCGGGCCGTCGAGACCGACGTGGTGCCGTGGGTGGTGACCGCCAAGACGCCGGAGGCGCTGGCCGCGCAGGTGCGGCGGCTCCGCGCGGTCACCGGCGCGAGCGCGCTCGACGTCGCCTACTCGCTCGCCACGTCCCGCGCGCACTTCGAGCACCGGCTCGTGGCCGTGGGCCGCACCACCGACGACCTGTTCGCCGCGCTGGCCGACGGCGCGCCGGGCGCGGTGCGCGGCCAGGTCGAGCCGGGCGCGACCGCGTTCCTGTTCACGGGTCAGGGTTCGCAGCGGGTCGGCATGGGCCGGGAGCTGGCGAGCGCGTTCCCGGTGTTCGGCGAGGCGTTCGACGGGATCTGCGCCCTGATGGACGTCGAGTTGGGCCGGTCGCTCAAGGACGTCGTCTTCGGCGACGACCAGGAGCTGCTGAACCAGACCGCGTTCAGCCAGCCCGCCCTCTTCACCTTCGAGGTGGCGCTCTACCGGCTGCTGGAGTCCTGGGGCGTCACGCCGGACTTCGTCGCGGGTCACTCGATCGGTGAGATCGCGGCGGCGCACGTGGCCGGGGTGTTCTCGCTGGAGGACGCCTGCCGCCTGGTGGCCGCTCGTGGCCGCCTGATGCAGGCGTTGCCGAGCGGTGGCGCGATGCTCGCGGTGGAGGCCACCGAGGAGGAAGTGCTCCCGCTGCTGAACGACCGGGTCGGCCTGGCCGCGGTCAACGGCCCGACCGCCGTGGTCGTCTCCGGCGCCGAGGACGCGGTGGACGAGATCGCGGCGAAGCTCGAAGGCCGCCGCACCAAGCGCCTGCGCGTCTCGCACGCCTTCCACTCGCCGCTCATGGAGCCGATGCTGGAGGAGTTCCGGCGGATCGCCGAGAAGGTCGCCTACCACGAGCCGACCCTGGCGTTCGCGTCCACCGTGACCGGCGGCCAGGTGACCGGCGAGATCGCCGCCGCCGACTACTGGGTCCGCCACGTCCGCGAGGCCGTGCGGTTCCACGACGGCGCGGAGTTCCTGGCCTCCCAGGGCGTGTCGCGGTTCGTCGAGGTCGGCCCGGACGGCGTGCTGACCGGCATGGCGCCCGGCGGCGTGGCCGTCGCGACCCAGCGGCGCGACCGCGACGAGGTCGTCACGCTGACCACCGGCCTGGCCACCGCGTACGCGCACGGCGTCGCGGTCGACTGGGCGGCGTTCTTCGCCGGTCGCGGCGCGCGGCGGGTGGACCTGCCGACCTACGCGTTCCAGCGCAGGCGCTACTGGCTGACCTCCGCCGGTCCGGCCGGCGACGCCGAGTCGTTCGGCCTGCTGCCGGGCGAGCACCCCCTGCTGTCCGCGGTCGTCGAGGCGCCGACCACCGGCGGCGTGGTGCTGACCGGCCGGCTGTCCCGGACCACCCACGGCTGGCTGGCCGACCACGCGGTGCACGGCACCGTGCTGGTGCCCGGCACGGGCCTGGTGGAGCTGGCCGTGCGCGCGGGCGACCAGGTCGGCTGCGACGTGGTGGAGGAGCTGACCCTGGAGGTGCCGCTCCTGCTGCCCGACCAGGGCGCGCTGGCGCTGCGCGTGACCGCCGAGGGCGCGGACGAGAACGGCCGGCGCACGCTGGCGATCCACTCGCGGCCCGAGGGCGCGCCCGCCGACGAGCCGTGGACGCGCCACGCCTCCGGCGTGCTCGGCACGGGCGGCGAGGCGGAGCCCGAGCACCTGGACGCGTGGCCGCCCGCCGGCGCGGAGGCCGTGGACCTCGACGGGTTCTACGAGCGCCTGGCCGACGCCGGCTACGGGTACGGCGAGGTGTTCCGCGGCCTGCGGTCGGTGTGGCGGCGCGGTGAGGGCGAGCTGTTCGCCTCGGCCGTGCTGCCGGAGGTCGCGCACGCCGACGCGGCCCGGTTCGGCCTGCACCCGGCGCTGCTCGACGCCGCCCTGCACGGCAACCTCGCCGACGGCTCGGCCGAGCGCACCCCGCTGCCCTTCGCCTGGAACGGCGTGCGGCTGCACGCGGCGGGCGCGACGGAGCTGCGCCTGCACATCAAGCCCACGGGCGAGGACAAGCTGTCCGTCGCGGTGGCCGACGGCCGGGGCGAGCCGGTCGCGACGATCGACGAGCTGATCGTGCGGTCGGTGACCGCCGAGCAGCTGGGCGGCGCGCCCCGCGGCCACCACGAGTCCCTGTTCCGCCTGCGCTGGACGTCCCTGCCGGCCGGCCCCGCCGCGGTGCCCGACGAGGACGGCTGGGCCGTGCTCGGGCCGGACGCCCTGGTCGCCGCGACGCCGTACGCGGACCTGGCGGCGCTGCGCGCGGCCCTCGACGCGGGCACGGCGGCGCCCGACGTGGTGCTCGCGCCGATCACGCCCGGCGACCCGGCGGCGGTCCCCGTCGGCGCGGTCGACGTGCCCGCCGAGGTCCGCGCGGTCACGCACGAGGTGCTCGGCCTGCTGACCGGGTGGCTCGCGGACGAGCGCCTGGCGGGCTCCCGCCTCGTCGTGGTCACCCGCGGCGCGGTCCGGCACGACCTGACCCGCGCGCCCCTGTGGGGCCTGCTGCGGGCCGCCCAGGCGGAGAACCCCGACCGCTTCACCGTCGTCGACGTCGAACCGGGCGCCGAGGACCTGCTGCCCGCCGCCGTCGCGTCCGGCGAACCCGAAATCGCGCTGCGCGACGGCGGGGTGTTCGTGCCCCGCCTGCACCGGGTCGTGGTGACCGAGGAGTCGACCGCGCCCTGGCGGCCGGACGGCACCGTGCTCGTCACCGGCGGCACCGGTGGCCTGGGCGGCCTGCTCGCCCGGCACCTCGTCGCCCGGCACGGCGTCCGGCACCTGCTGCTCACCAGCCGCCGCGGCCCGGCCGCGCCCGGCGCGGCCGAGCTGGCCGCCGAGCTGGAGGCGGCCGGCGCCGACGTCTCGGTCGTCGCCTGCGACACCGCCGACGGCGAGGCGGTGGAGAAGCTGCTCGCCGGCGTCCCCGCCGCGCACCCGCTGACCGCCGTGGTGCACGCGGCCGGCGTGGCGGACAACGCCATGCTCGGCGACCTCACCCCGGAGCAGGTCGACACCGTGCTGCGGGCCAAGGTGGACGCCGCCTGGCACCTGCACCGGCTCACCGGCGACCTGGCCGCGTTCGTGCTGTTCTCCTCCTCGGCGGCCGTGGTCGCCGGCGCGGGGCAGGCGAACTACGCCACCGCGAACTCCTTCCTCGACGCCCTCGCCGAGCACCGGCGCGCCGCGGGGCTGCCCGCCACCTCGCTGGCCTACGGCCTGTGGGCGGAGAGCAGCGGCATGGCCGGGCACCTCGACGAGGCCGACCTGCGCCGCATGGAGCGGCTCGGGATGCCCGCGATGGCCGCCGCCGAGGGGCTCGCGCTGTTCGACGCCGCGCTCACCACCGACGAGGCGGCCCTGGTGCCCCTGCGGATCAACACCTCGGCCCTGCGCGCCCGCACCGACGCGCTGCCCGCCGTGCTCCGCGGCCTGGTCCGGGTCCCGGCGCGACGCGCGGCGAAGGCCGGCGCGGGCGCCGACGCGCGGCCCCTAGCCGACCGGCTCGCCGGGCTGCCCGCCGTGGAGCGCGAGCAGCTCGTGCTGGACCTCGTGCGCACGCACGCCGCGTCCGTCCTCGGGCACTCCGGCGTGGAGGAGGTCACGCCCACCAAGGCGTTCAAGGACCTCGGCTTCGACTCGCTGGCCGCCGTGGAGCTGCGCAACCTGCTCGGCGCCGCGACCGGGCTGCGGCTGTCCGCCACGCTCGTCTTCGACCACCCGTCACCGGACGTGCTGGCCCGCGCCCTGCTCGCCGAGCTGGTCGGCGAGGACGACGGCGCCCGGTCCGTGCTCGCCGAGGTCGACCGGCTGGAAGCGGCGCTGGAGGCCGTGGCCGGCGACGACGTCGCCCGGGTCACCGCCCGCCTCGAAGCGCTGCTGCGCACCTGGCAGGACACCCACGGCCGCGGCGACGACGAGGAGCTCGACCTGGGCGAGGCCACCGACGAGGAGCTGTTCGAGGTCCTCGACAGCGAGCTCGGCATCTCCTGACCACCGCTCACCCGCGACCACGAAGACGGCCCTCCAGGATGGGTGGAACACCGATGGCGAACGACGACAAGCTCCGCGACTACCTCAAGCGGGCGACCGCCGACCTCCAGCAGGCCAAGCGGCGGGTGCGCGAGCTGGAGGCCAAGGAGCAGGAGCCCATCGCGATCGTGTCGATGGCCTGCCGCTACCCCGGCGGCGTGCGGTCGCCGGAGGAGCTGTGGGAGCTGGTCGCGAACGGCGTGGACGCCATCTCCGGGTTCCCGGTCGACCGCGGCTGGGACCTGGAGGGCATCTACGACCCCGAACCGGGCAAGCCCGGCAAGAGCTACACCCGCGAGGGCGGGTTCCTGCACGACGTCGCCGAGTTCGACCCGGTGTTCTTCGGCATGAGCCCCCGCGAGGCGCTGGAGACCGACCCGCAGCAGCGGCTGCTGCTGGAGGTCACCTGGGAGGCGTTCGAGCGCGCCGGCATCCCGCCCTCGACGCTCAAGGGCACCGCCACCGGCGTGTTCACCGGCGTGATGCACCACGACTACCTGGAGAGCACCACCTCCGGCAGCATCGCCTCCGGCCGCGTCGCCTACACCTTCGGGCTCGAGGGCCCGGCGGTCACCGTCGACACGGCCTGCTCGTCGTCGTCGGTCGCGCTGCACCTGGCGGCGCAGGCGCTGCGGTCCGGTGAGTGCTCGCTGGCGCTGGCGGGTGGCGTGGCCGTGATGGCGACGCCGCAGCTGTTCGTGGAGTTCAGCAAGCAGCGCGCGCTGTCACCGGACGGGCGCTGCCGGTCGTTCGGCCAGGGCGCGAACGGCGCCGCGTGGTCCGAGGGCGCGGGCGTGCTGGTGCTGGAGCGGCTGTCCGACGCGCGCCGCAACGGGCACCCGGTGCTCGCCGTGGTCCGCGGCTCGGCGATGAACCAGGACGGTGCGTCCAACGGCCTGACCGCGCCCAACGGCCCGTCGCAGCGGCGGGTCATCCAGCAGGCGCTGGCCAACGCGCGGCTGTCCGCGGCGCAGGTCGACACCGTGGAGGCGCACGGCACCGGCACCGCGCTGGGCGACCCGATCGAGGCGCAGGCGCTGCTGGCCACCTACGGCCAGGACCGCGAGCGGCCGCTGCTGCTGGGCTCGATCAAGTCCAACATCGGCCACCCGCAGGCCGCCGCCGGCGTGGCGGGCGTGATCAAGGTCGTCATGGCCATGCGCCACGGCGTGCTGCCCAAGACCCTGCACGCCGAGGAGCCCACCGACCAGGTCGACTGGACGGCGGGCAACGTCTCGCTGCTGACGGAGTCGGTGCCGTGGCCGGAGACCGGTCGTCCGCGCCGGGCGGGCGTGTCGTCGTTCGGCATCAGCGGCACCAACGTGCACACGATCATCGAGCAGGCGCCGGAGGTCGAGGCGGCCGAGGAGGCCGAGCCGGTCACCGGGTTCCCGGTGCGGCTGTGGCCGGTGTCCGGGCGCGGCGCGGACGACCTGGCCGCGCAGGCGACGCGACTGGCGTCGTTCGCGGAGACCTCGCGGGCGGACGAGCTGGACCTGGCGTACTCGCTGGGCACCACGCGGGCCGCGCTGGAGCACCGGGCCGTGGTCGTCGGGTCCACCCGGGACGACCTGGTCGCCGGGTTGCGCGCGATCGCCTCGGGCACGCCGTCCCCGAACGTGGAGACCGGGGTCGAGAGCAGCGGCCTGACCGCGTTCCTGTTCACGGGTCAGGGTTCGCAGCGGGTCGGCATGGGTCGGGAGCTGGCGAGCGCGTTCCCGGTGTTCGGCGAGGCGTTCGACCGGATCTGCGCGCTCATGGACGTCGAGCTGGGCCGGTCGCTCAAGGACGTCGTCTTCGGCGACGACCAGGAGTTGTTGAACCAGACCGGGTTCAGCCAGCCGGCGTTGTTCGCCTTCGAAGTGGCGTTGTTCCGGTTGCTGGAATCCTGGGGCGTGAAGCCGGACTTCCTGGCGGGTCACTCGATCGGTGAGATCGCGGCGGCGCACGTGGCGGGCGTGTTCTCGCTGGAGGACGCCTGCAAGCTCGTGGTCGCCCGTGGCCGGTTGATGCAGGCCCTGCCCGCCGGTGGCGCGATGCTCGCGGTGGAGGCCACCGAGGAGGAAATTGCTCCGCTGCTGAACGACCGGGTCGGCCTGGCCGCGGTCAACGGCCCGACCGCCGTGGTCGTCTCCGGCGCCGAGGACGCCGTCGACGAGGTGGCCGCGAAGCTGGAGGGCCGCCGCACCAAGCGGCTCGCGGTGTCGCACGCGTTCCACTCGCCGCTCATGGAGCCGATGCTCGCGGAGTTCCACGAGGTCGCCTCCACGATCGCCTACCACGCGCCGAGCACGCCCGTGGTGTCCAACGTGACCGGTGAGACCGCCGACTCCCTCGGCTCGCCCGACTACTGGGTGCGGCACGTGCGCGAGGCCGTCCGGTTCCACGACGGCGTGCGGTTCCTGGAGTCGCGCGGCGTCACCAGGTTCCTGGAGGTCGGCCCCGAGGGCGTGCTGACCGGCATGGCCCAGGGCTTCCTCGACCCCGGCACGACCGTGCTGGCCGCCACCCGTCGCAAGGACCGCGACGAGGTCACCGCGTTCGCCTGCGCGGTGGCCCGGCTGCACGCGCACGGCCTGGCGCCCGACTGGGCGGCCGCGCACCCCGGCGGCACGCGCGTCGAGCTGCCCACCCACGTGTTCCGCAAGCAGCGGTACTGGCTGGAGTCCGTCCTGCCCGCCGCGGTCGAGGCGACCGAGGAGGGTGACGCCGAGTTCTGGCGCGCCGTGGAGGACGGCGAGCTGGGCGACCTGCTCGGCGTCGACCCCGGCGCGCTGGACGAGCTGCTGCCCGCGCTGGCGTCCTGGCGGGCCCGCAGCCGCGAGCGGTCCGAGATCGACTCGTGGCGCTACCGCGTGGTGTGGCGGCCCACCGGCCGGCCCACGGGCGCGCCGCTGACCGGCCGCTGGCTGCTGGTGGCGGACGCCGACGAGCGCGCCGCCGCCGTCGCGGAGCGGCTGGCCGCCCGCGGCGCGGCGGTGGTGACCGTCGAGCCCGCCGACCACGACCGCGCCGCGCTGGCCGAGCTGCTGCGCCAAGCGGCGGCACCGGACCTGGCGGGCGTGGTGGCGCTGACCGCGCTCGACGAGCGCCCGCACCCCCTCCACCCGACCGTCACCGCGGGCGTGGCCCGCACCGTCACCCTCGTGCAGGCCCTCGGCGACGCCGGGATCACCGCCCGCGCCTGGGTGGTCACCTCCGGCGCGGTGGCCGTCGACCCGTTCGAGGTGCCCGCCTCCGCCGCGCAGGCGTCCCTGTGGGGCCTGGCCGGCGTGCTGTCCCTGGACCACCCGCTCACCTGGGGCGGCGTGGTGGACCTGCCCGCCGGGCCGGACAGCGCCCTGCTCGACCGGCTGTGCGACGTGCTCGCCGACGGCGCCGAGGACCAGGTCGCGGTGCGCCCGGCCGGCGTGCTGGGCCGCCGGCTCGTGCACGCGCCCCTGACCACGCCCGCCCGCCGCGACTGGGCGCCGGGCGGCACCGCGCTGGTGACCGGCGGCACGGGCGGCGTCGGCGCGCACGTGGCGCGCTGGCTGGCCGGGCGCGGCGCGCGGCACCTGGTGCTCACCAGCCGCCGCGGCCCGGACGCGCCCGGCGCGGCCGAGCTGAAGGCCGAGCTGGAGGCCGCGGGCACGACCGTGACGCTGGCCGCGTGCGACGTGGCCGACCGCGATTCCGTCGCCGGGGTGCTGGCCTCGCTGCCCGACGGGCCGCTGACCGTCGTGCACGCCGCGGGCGTGCTGCCCGACGAGGCGCACCTGGGCGACATCACCCTGGCCGACTTCGTCGAGACCGGCCGCGCCAAGGTCGCCGGCGCGCGGCACCTCGACGAGCTGCTGGGCGACCGCGAGCTGGACGCGTTCGTGCTGTTCTCCTCCGGCGCCGGCGTGTGGGGCTCGGCCGGGCAGGCGGGCTACGGCGCCGCCAACGCCCACCTGGACGCCCTCGCCCTCCAGCGCAGGCACCGCGGCGCGCCGGTCACCTGCGTGGCCTGGGGCGGCTGGGGCGGCGGCGGCATGGTCGACGAGGAGGCGCTCGGCGAGCAGCTGCGCCTGCACGGCATCCCCGCCATGGACCCGCACCTGGCCATCGGCGCGCTCCAGCAGGCCCTGGACCACGACGAGCACCACCTGGTCGTGGCCGACATCGACTGGGAGCGGTTCGCCCCCACCTACTCCGCGGCCCGCCCCCGGCCGCTGGTGCACGCCCTGCCCGAGGTCCGGGAAGTCCTGGGCCTCGACGCCGGGTCCACGAGCCCGGCCCCGGCGGGGTCGGAACTGGCCGCCCGGCTGGCCACGCTGCCCGAACCGGAGCAGCACCGCGCACTGCTGGACACCGTCCGGACCCACGTGGCCGCCGTGCTCGCCTACGCCGACCCCGCCGGGGTCGAACCCGGTCGCGCGTTCAAGGACCTGGGCTTCGACTCGCTGACCGCCGTCGAGTTGCGCAACCGGCTCGGCGAGGCGACCGGGGTGCGGCTGCCCGCGACCCTGGTGTTCGACCACCCGACGCCCGTGGCGCTGGCGCGGTTCCTGCGCGAGGAGCTGGTCGGCGACACCACTCCGGCGGAGGCCGAGCCGGTGGCGGGCGCGGTGGACGACGACCCCATCGCCATCGTCGCGATGTCCTGCCGCTACCCGGGCGGCGTGCGGTCGCCCGAGGACCTGTGGGAGCTGGTCGCGAACGGCGTCGACGCCATCTCCGACTTCCCGACCGACCGCGGCTGGGACGGCGCGGCGCTCTACGACGCCGACCCCGACCGGCCCGGCACCAGCTACGTCCACGAGGGCGGCTTCGTCCACGAGGCGGGCGAGTTCGACGCGGCCTTCTTCGGCATCTCGCCGCGCGAGGCCACCGCGATGGACCCGCAGCAGCGGCTGGCGCTGGAGCTGTCGTGGGAGGCGGTGGAGCGCGCGGGCGTCGACCCGCGGGCGCTGAGCGGCAAGCGCGTCGGCGTGTTCCTCGGCACCGGCGGCCAGGACTACGCGGACCTGCTCGACCACGCGCCCGAGGAGGTCGAGGCGTACCTGGCCACGGCCACGTCCGCGGCGGTGCTGTCCGGCCGCGTGTCCTACACGTTCGGCTTCGAGGGCCCGGCGGTGTCGGTGGACACCGCGTGCTCGTCGTCGCTGGTCGCCCTGCACCTGGCGGCGCAGGCGCTGCGGTCGGGGGAGTGCTCGCTGGCGCTCGCGGGCGGCGTGCTGGTGATGGCCACGCCGACCCCGTTCATCGCGTTCTCCCGCCAGCGCGGCCTCGCGCCCGACGGCCGGTGCAAGCCGTTCTCCGAGAGCGCCGACGGCACCGGCTGGGCCGAGGGCGCGGGCGTGCTGCTGCTGGAGCGGCTGTCCGACGCGCGCCGCAACGGGCACCCCGTGCTCGCCGTCGTGCGCGGCACGGCCGTGAACCAGGACGGCGCGTCCAACGGCCTGACCGCGCCCAACGGCCCCTCGCAGCAGCGGGTCATCCGCGCGGCCCTGGCCAACGCCGGGCTCGCGCCCGCCGACGTGGACGCGGTCGAGGGCCACGGCACCGGCACCTCGCTGGGCGACCCGATCGAGGCGCAGGCCGTGCTGAAGACCTACGGCCAAGACCGCGAGCGGCCGCTGCTGCTCGGGTCGATCAAGTCCAACATCGGCCACGCCCAGGCCGCCGCGGGCGTCGCGGGCATCATCAAGTCGGTGCTGGCGCTGCGGCACGAGCTGCTGCCGAAGTCCCTGCACATCTCCGAGCCCTCCTCGCACGTGGACTGGAGCGAGGGCGCGGTCGAGCTGCTGACCGAGGCGCGGCCGTGGCCGGCGCGCGAGACGCCCCGCCGCATCGGCGTGTCGTCGTTCGGCGTCAGCGGCACCAACGCGCACACGATCATCGAGGAGCCGCCCGCCGGCGAGCCCGTGCCCGCCGAACCGGTGGCGGTGACCACCGACGTGGTGGCGTGGCCGGTGAGCGCGCGGGGCGCGGGCGCGCTGCGCGACCAGGCCGCCAGGCTCGCCGAGCGGGCCGCCTCGCTGGAGCCGGTGGACGTGGGCCTGTCGCTGGGCACCACGCGGGCCGCGCTGGAGCACCGGGCCG
>NZ_JBHWIE010000160.1:7084-16468 GCF_042732085.1 Actinosynnema sp. NPDC059797 | reverse complement strand
GTGCCGGTGGAACCACCGGGCGGCCGACCGGGCCACGTGGTCGAGCGCGCCGGGTTCCTCGAACAGGTGACCCGCGCCGGGCACGACCTCCAGCCGCCCGCCGCAGCGCAGCCTGCGCAACGCCCGCTGGTTGAACTCCACCACCCGGTCGTCGCGCTCGCCGACGATCAGCAGCGTCGGCGCCAGGACGCCGGTGAGCGCGTCCTCGACCAGGTCCGGCCGCCCGCCCCGGCAGACGACGGCGCGCACCGCCGCCGGCCGCTCCGCCGCCGCGACCAGCGCCACCGCGGCGCCGGTGCTCGCGCCGAACAGGCCGATCGGGTGATGGCGGGTCGCCGCCCGGTCGGCCAGCCAGTCCACGACCGCGGCGAGCCGGCCGGCCGCCACCGGCACGTCGAGTTCCGGCTCGCCGCCGTCCCGCTCCTCCTCCGGGAGCAGGTCGAGCAGGGCGGTCCCGATGTGCTCCCGCTGGAGCACGTCGGCCACGTGCCGGTTGCGCGGGCTGTGCCTGCCGCTGCCGCTGCCGTGCGCGAACACCACGACGCCGCTGTTGCGGGCCGGCAGCGTGAGCCGGGCGTCCAGGTGCGACCCGTCCAGCGGGATCCGCACGTCCTCGTCGACGAACACGACTTCCTCCACAACCATCCGGACCGCACCGGGCGGGCGGTGGTCCCACGGGTTGCCCCGCCGGGCACGTCGAAACCAGTCGGAACCCGCGGGCGACCGGCCACCGCGACGCCCCCGGCCGCCCCCGCCCGCGCGACGGCGCGCCGGCCGCGAACCCGTTGCCCCACCGGGAACATGAGGCTCCCTGCATCACCCGAAAGTGCCCGTGTCCGGGCCCTCCGGCCCCGCGCCCTGCTGATAGCCTCTGGCCCTCACCGACCACCCCTCGGCGCAGCCGTTCTCCCCGAAGGACCGTGAGGTCGTTGTCCCCAACGAGCGGGTACCCCGCTGTCGTCTCCGTCCAGAGCCGCGAGTGCAGCCCGGAGCTGATGGAGCGGCTCAGCGGCGCCACGCTGTTCCCCGAACGCCCCTCCGGCGCGGCGGTCGTCTCGGTCGTCCGGCGCGGCGGCGGCTCGCTGTTCCTGATCACCGCGCCGCCGCTGGTCGACGCGGACGACCAGGTCGACTACTTCCTGCGGCTGCTGCCCGAGGAGCACGAGGGCGAGGTGGCGGCCTGCCGCGAGCGCGTCGTCGTGGACGGCGTGGACGACCGCTCGTCGCGGTGGCTCAGCGACAAGCTGCTCGACCCGGTCAACGCCGACGCCGCCGGGCTGCGCGCCCGGCTCGCGGAGTTCGTCGACCGGGAGCGCGGCGCGGGGGCACGGGTCTCCCTGAGCTGCTTCGAGCCGTCGGAGAACCTGGAGCGGCTGGGGGCGCAGCTGGACGTGCCCGTCGACCAGGCCGCGTCCCGGTTCATCCCGCTGGGCACCAAGGCGTCGAGCCGCGCGCTGTTCGACGCCGCCGGCGTGCCGGTGCTGCCCGGCACGGGGGAGTGCCGCACGCTCGACGAGCTGGCCGACGGCATCGCCGGGCTGCTGGAGCGCGGCGTCACCCGGTTCGTGCTCAAGCTCAGCAGCACCGAGTACGGCGCGGGCATGGGCAACGCGGTGCTGCGCCTGGACGGCGCGCGCGGGCGGGCGGACGTGCTCGCCGCGCTGTCGGGCGCGGAGCTGGTGGACGGCAAGCTCACCTGGGAGCAGTTCGCCGGCGCGGTCGGCCGCTCCGGCATCCTCGCCGAGCAGCTGCTGGAGGACGCCGACCTGCGCAGCCCGAGCTTCCAGGGCCGCATCGAGGGCGAGGAGGTCCGCGCCGTCTCCACCCACGACCAGGTGCTGGGCGCGATGGGGCAGACGTACGTGGGCAGCTCCTTCCCCGCCGACGGCGCGTACCGCGAGGACGTCGTCGCCCTCGGGCTGCGCGTCGGCGAGCAGCTGGTGGCGCGCGGCGTGCGCGGCGGCGATTACGGCGTGGACTTCCTGACCGTGCGCGAGGCGGGCGGCTGGCGCAGCTACGGCTGCGAGCTGAACCTGCGCGCGACCGGCACCAAGCACGGCTTCGTCATGGCCACCAGCCTCCTCGGCGTGCTGCCCGACCCCTCGGGCCGGCTGGTCGTCGACGGCGGGGAGCGCGTCTACCAGGCCTCCGACGGCATCACCGACCCGAGCCTGGTGGGGTTGCGGCCGGGCCGGCTCATCGCCGCCGTCCGCGAGTCGCCGCTGCACTACGACCCCGCCACCGGCACCGGCGCGGTCCTGCACATGCTCAGCCCGCTGGTGGAGTACGGGAAGTTCGGCGCGGTGTGCATCGCCGAGGACCAGCCCACGGCCAAGCGCATGATGGTGCGGCTCAAGGAACTGGCCGTGGAGGTGGGCGTTCGCGAGTCCTCTGTGGACGGGGCTTGCGTCGGCCGCTGATCCGACCGGGACCGCGGCCGGGCACGTCGGCCGCGGTCGCCCGCCGTCGCCGGGGCGCGGCGGCTCGCGCGGTCCACCCGGCTCGCGCGGCTCGCACGGTCGCGCGGCTCAAGCCGGCCACCGCCGGTCCACTGCCGGCCGCCGCCGGTCCGCCGGATTCCGCCCGGCGCGCAGGGGCGTGCGCGCCGATTTGCCCGCGCCCTCCTCCGGTGAAGGCCGCGGGGACCGCTGTCCGGCGGGAGTGGAATTTTCGCGGTCGTGGATCAATGACGCACGTATTCACCGCCATTGCGAATAGTTGCACGTCACGGGCGTGCGCGGGGCCGTTCCGATCGATCGGTCTGACACCGAAACGACGTATTGACGCAAATCTTGGGGCGTAATACTCTCGGCACGCGGTCATGCCGGAGGTGGTTTTACCGGCAATCCGCCTGGTTCGCCGTTCTCGTTGTTCTCGCCAGTGGGAGAATGGTCCATGAATGAGGAATCGGCACCCCTTGAAGACACCGAGCCCCCGGCGGGGCCCGTGGCCGACGTCGAGATCGAGGAGTTCGACCTCGACGACATCGAGGTGATCGAGAGCAAGGTGTTCGGCTAGCCGACCGCGCGTCCCGGTGAGGTGTGCCATGGTCAAGTACCTGCCGATCGTCCCGAAACCGGCCGCGGCGCCCCTGCCCGACCCGGTGGTGTCCGAAGTGGACGCGAGCGCGGCCAGGTCGCTGAAGGTGGGCCTGGTCGCCTACAACTGGGAGGCCGACACCTCCCTCGCGCTGTGGAACCTGGTCAACTACGCGCGGCTCGACCCCCTGGTCGCCGAGCACGTCGTCTTCGAGCAGCACTGCGCCGCGACGCCGAAGACCCCCGTCGCGGAGAAGGAGGAGCTGTTCCGCGTGCTCGGCTGGGTGCGCGAGCACCGGTTCGACGTGATCGGGTTCTCCTGCTACATCTGGAACATCAAGTTCGTCAACCAGCTGGCCCAGGCCGTCAAGGAGATCTGGCCGCACGTCGTGGTGCTCTACGGCGGCCAGCAGATCCGCGGCTTCTACGTGCCGCAGGTCTTCGAGCGCGAGCGCTGCGTGGACATCTGCGTGGTCGACGAGGCCGAGATCACCTTCCAGCGCCTGCTGCGGCACCTCGTCGTCGGCGACCCGCCGCTGTCCCGCATACCCGGCCTGGCCTACTGGGCGGCGTCCGACGACCCGGACAAGGCGCACCGGTTCGACGCCGTCGGCCCGCTGCCCGCCGGCTTCGCCTACCACGAGACCGGTGAGGCCCGACTGGTCGACCGCCTGGAGGACATCCCCTCGCCCTACGGCGCCGACGCCCGGCTGCCGGTGGGCGGCGCGTTCCTGTACGAGGCGTCGCGCGGCTGCCCGTACTCCTGCTCGTTCTGCATCTGGGGCGAGTCCAAGGGCGTCCGCGAGTACCCCATGGAGCGGGTGCGCGAGGAGCTGACCACCATCCTGCGCCACCAGCCGTCGCACATCATGTTCTGCGACGGCACCTTCAACATGCGCAAGGCCCGCGCCGCCGAGGTGCTGGGCATCCTCAACGACCACCTGCGCGACGGCCGGGTGCGCCCCTTCAGCCTGCTGCTGGAGCTGAAGCTGGAACTGATCGACGACCGCCTCGCGGCCGTGCTCGACGAGCTGGTCCGGCTCAACCCGCTGGTCACCGTCGAGTTCGGCATGCAGAGCGCCACGCAGGAGGCGGCGGAGCTGATGCGCAGGCCGTTTAAGGAGGACAAGTACCTCGCGGCCTGGCACCGGCTGACCCCCAAGCTCCAGTCCTCGGCCGTGATCGACTGCATCTACGGCCTGCCCGGCGACGGCGTGGAGCAGTTCAAGACCACGGTCGACTTCGCCTACTCCCTGGTGCCGCACCGCATCCAGTGCTTCCGCCTGTCGATCCTGCCCGGCTCGGAGTTCGAGCGGCAGGCCGAGGCGCACGACATCAGGTACGCGCGCGAGCCCAACCACGCCGTCCACCGGACCAGGTGGCTGGACCTGGAGGAGATGGCCTGGGTGGAGGCGTTCGGCTTCGCCGTGGCCGACCTCCACCACTTCCACGGCACCTCGATCCGGTGCCTGCTGGGCCTGCCCGCCGCCGAGGGCACGAAGTTCAGCGACCTGGTGACCGAGTTCGTCGAGTGGGCGGGCCGCGACCGGGTCATGGGCACCTCCTACGACGGCAACACCCCGGACGGCCGCTGGCGCGCGATCAACCTCAGCGCCCTGTTCGAGAGCTTCACCTTCGACCGGCTGCTGCCGGGGCTCGCCGGGGACGCCGACCCGTACCTGGTCGACAAGCTGGGCGAGCTGATCCACTACGAGACCCAGATGGGTCGCATCGCCATCGAGGGCCTGCCCGAGGCGACCACGTCCGCGGCCGGGCCCACCGTGCACGCCCAGCTGATGCGGGCGCGCTACGACCTGCCCGGCTTCATCATCGCCAACCGCGGGCGGACCCGGGTCGACGTCGGCGAGCTGCGGGAGTCGCCGACGTGCATCGCCTTCACCGTGAAGGCGGGCCACCAGGACGTGCGGGTGCCCGTCGCGTACCGGATCAGCGAGCGCACCGCCGACCTGCTCGACCGGGTGCGCCGCACCGGCGACGTGGCGTCGGTCGGCAAGCGGGCGGTGGACCGGCTCATCGAGGTCGGCCTGCTGGCCTGAGGAACACCACGAGGGGAGCGCCATGGAGAAGCCCGCCCCGGTCGGCGTGGGGATCCAGTACAACCCGGAGATCCTGGACTGGTTCCCGTTCGAATCGCTGGAAGTCGACCTGTTCGAGGTGCTGCTGGACCCGTTCATGGGCCCGCTGGACGGCCCGTCGGTCTTCCTGCCCGGCGCCTACGAGCGACTCATGGACCTCAAGAGCAGGCACCTGCTGCTCGCGCACTCCAACTACGGCTGCGACTTCGGGTTCGGCGACCTGTCGCGCACGCCCGCGGTGCGCAGGCACGTGCCGATGACCAAGGCCATCGACAGCCCGTGGGTGGCCAACCACAGCTTCTACGGCGACGAGTCGTGGCTCGACATCTGGAGCAGCCCCGTCCAGTTCTCGCCGGCCGAGGTGCGCCGGGTCGCGGAGCGGGCGGGCGAGCTGCAGGAGCTGTACGGGGTGCCGCTCGCGCACGAGAACGCCACCTACTACCTGGCCACGCCCGGCTCCACCATGCGGGAGGCGGAGTTCATGGCGGAGCTGGTCGACCGCGCGGGCACGTTCCTGCACCTCGACCTGCACAACGTGTACGCGAACTCGCTCAACCTCAAGGGCTTCGACGCCTGGGAGTACCTGGACACGATCCCGCTGGACCGCGTGCTGGCCGTGCACCTGGCGGGCGGCAGCTGGCACGAGGGGCTCTACCACGACTGGCACGACAGCCCGGTGCCCGACGAGGTGTGGGAGATGCTCGACTGGCTGCTGGCCCGCGCCCGGCCCGGCGCGGTGGTCCTGGAGTACCAGGGCCGCTGCCACCACGAGGGCACCCGGCTGCTCGACGAGGACGACGAGCCCATGATCGTGCGCGACCTCGCCCGCGCCAGGGCCGCGTGGGACAGGGCGACCGCCGCGCGCGGAGCGGTGTGATGGGCGGCGGCGTGGCGGGGAGCGGTGCGGTGGAGAGCGGCGTGGCGGGGAGCGGTGTGGCGGGGGCCGGGCTCGACGCGCGGACCGTCTGGAACGCCTGGCGGCGCGTCATGCGCGAGGACGCGATCCAGGACGCCATGTTCTCCGGCGCGCTCGCCGAACGCGCCGGCGAACTGGGCCTGGACCCGGAGGAGCGGGAGGTCGTCGAGCGCTACGCGACCACGCCCGCGGGCACGAGGTTCTTCATCGCGAGCTTCCGCTACCGGATGTCCAGCTCGTTCGTCAACGCGCTGGAGACCGCCGCGCCGCTGACCCACCGGCTGCTGCTGGCCAACGGCGCGGACGTCGGCGCCCTGGGCGAGGAGTTCCTGGACTCGGTCGGCTGGCGGGACTTCGGCCCCTACGTCTACACCTACGGCGGCGAGGTGCTCCGGTTCCTGCGCGACCACCCCGACGCGGGCCGCCTGCACGGCCTGGCGGACCTGGTCGCGATCGAGCTGGCCGCCGTGGGCGTCACGATCGCCGCGTCCGGGACCGCGCCCGACTTCACGCCGACGCCCGGCGCGTACCGGGCGAGCAGCGCGGTCACGTCGGTGACCACCGCGCTGGACGTGTCGGGCTGGCTGCGGGCGGGCGCCCGGCTGGGCCGCGACCCGGTGCCGGCCGGGCCGAGGGCGTTCCTGGTCTACCTGGCCCCGCCGGACCTGCGCCGGCGCGTGGTCGCGGTGCCGGACGCCGTCGCGGGGCTGGTCCGGTCGCTGGAGGAGCCGCGGCCCGCCGCCGAGGCGGGCGACCCCGCGCTGCTGGACCGGCTGGTGCGCCTCGGCGTCCTGGTCGGGCCGGGAGCCGCGTAGATGCTGTTCCCCTGGCTGTGGCTGCGGTCGACCGGGTTCCCGTTCCGGTGGGTGGAGGAGCAGGCCCTGCCCGACCCCGACGACCCCGCCGCGTTCGACCGGGAGGTGCTCGCGGCGCGGGCGCGGCTGGTCGCCCGGACCAGCGAGCCCGCCGTGGTCGAGGCGCTCGTGCTGTCCAACCCCGACGCGGCCGACCGGGTGGCCGCCCTGGCGGGGGCGGACCTCGCGCGGGTCACCAGCCGCACCCGGCAGCGGCTGCGGCTGGCCTGGTCCTACCTCCAGCGGTTCTGCGCCAAGAACGAGACCTGCGGTTCCTTCGGACCGCTGGCGTGGGGCGTGGTGGACCCGGGCGCGGCCGAGGACTTCGCCACCCGGCCCGCCGACCCGGCCGCGGGCGCGCTGCGGCGGCGCTCGGTGAGGGTCGAGCACTGGGCGCTGCGCGGCCTGGCGGACGCGCTGGTCGCCTCCGGGCGCGCCACCCCGTCCTACCGCCTGCACCCGGCGTGCGACCTCGACGGCGACGACCTGCGGGTGCCGGTCGGCCGGCGCGTCACCCTGACCGCGCCCGCCGCCCGGTACGTGCGCGCGGTGCAGGCCAGGGCGCTCGAACCGGCCGGGGTGTTCGAACTGCCCGGCGGCCACCTGCGCCCGCTGATCGCGGCAGGCGCGTTGCGCCGCGAGATCCCGGTGCCGCCGGGCAGCGGGCCTGGCGCGATCGAGGCCGCGCTGGGCCACCCGCTCGACGTGGTCGCGCGGCTGGAGGCGCTGCGCGCCCGGTTCGAGCGGACCACCGGCGCGACCGCCCGCCGCGCCCTGCTCGACGAGGCGCGCGCGGAGCTGAGGGCGGCGGGCGTGGACACCACCAGGGCCACCGGCGTTCCGTACGCGGCCCGGCAGCCCTTCTACGAGGACTGCGAGCGCAACACCCGGTTCCGCGTCGGCGGCGGCACGGCCCGCGTGCTGCGCGACGACCTGCCGCCGCTGCTGCGCCTGCACCGGCTGGTCGCCGAGTGCGCGGCGAGCCGGCTGCACGAGCACTACGCGTCGGTCGACGTCGAGGACTTCCCGAGCTACCTGCGGGCCGTGCGCGCGCCCGCCGTCGTCGGGCCGGTGCTCGCCCGCGTGGCCGACGAGCTGCGCACCGCGCTGCACGCGGCGTGGGACCGCTTCGGGCCGGCCGAGGAGATCTCCCTGGACGACGGCGACCTGGCCTCCGTGGCCGACGCGCTGCGCGCCCGGTTCCCCGACCACCACCGCCACGCCGGCGTGCTGGGCGTCGGGGTGGTGTCGCCGGACGTGCTGCTCGTCGGGGACGGCACGGTCGTGCTGGGCGAGGTGCACCCGTGCGTGCCCGCCGCCCTCCAGCCGGTCGCGCTGCCGTTCCTCGACCGGGCCGAGGCCGAGGACGCGCTGGCGCTGGCCGAGCGGGTGCTGTGCGGCGGGCGCACCGTGCTGGCCGCGACCGACGCGGGCTACCAGCGCTCCCTGTTCGCCTGGCCGGTCACCGCGTCGCTCGTGGAGGTCGTGCTGCCCGGCTCGACCAGCCGGTGCCCGCCCGAGCGCACCGTCCCGGCGGGCCGGGGCCGCGTGCGGGTGGTCGACGGGCTCGTCCGGTTCGTCGACCGGGCCACCGGCCGCACCGAGGACATGGTCACCGTGCTGTCGTCGGACCTGCACCGCGTGGTGTTCGACGTCGCCGGCGCGGTGCTCGGCGGCGCGCTGACCGCCCGGCTGCGCTACCGCCGCGTCGTGGTGCGCCGCCGCCGGTGGCTGCCCGACCCGGCCGGGCTGCCCGCCGCGCCCCACCCGGCCGAGGACTCCGCCGACTTCCGGGCGCTGCGCGCGTGGGCCGGCGCGCACGGCCTGCCGCGCCGCTGCTTCGTGCGCGCCGACACCGAGCCCAAGCCGATTTACCTCGACTGGGGCGCGCCGCTCGCGGTCGACGCCTTCGCCAAGGTCGCCCGGGGCGCGGCGGCGCTGGTGGTCACCGAGTTCAGCCCCGGTCCCTGGTTCACCGACGACCTCGGCGCGCACACCGCCGAGCTGCGCATGACCCACGTGGTCTGAGGGGAGCGGCATGGTCAGCGTGCGCGGCCGGTTCCCCGAGCGGCTGGTGGTCGAGCCGACCGGCGGCGGCCGGTTCTCCGTCACCGACCCGCGCACGCGCGCCGGCTGGGTGCTCGGCGGCGCGGAACTGGCGGTGGCACGGCTGTTCACCGGCTCCGGGACCTACCTCGACGTGGCCGAGGCGGTGCGCCGCGAGCACACCCGGAAGGTGTCGGTGGAGGCGCTGCGCGCCTTCGAGGCGACGCTGCTCGACCTGGGCGTGCTGGACGAGGCCCGCCCGTCGCCCGTGCGCCGTGCGCTGCGGGTGCTGGCCGCGGTGGAGCGGGTCGACCTCGCCGCCGCCGACCCCGCGCCGGTGCTGGACGCGGTGCTGCGCCGCGCGCCGTGGCTGGCCCGCAGCGGGTTCGCCGCGGTCGCCGCGGTGGTGTCGGCGTGGCCGCTGCTGGTGCTGG
>NZ_JBHWIE010000160.1:0-7074 GCF_042732085.1 Actinosynnema sp. NPDC059797 | reverse complement strand
CCCGGTTCGACGAGTTCGCCGCCGCGGTGCCCGCCGCGCTGCGCGGCTGGGGTCTCGTCGGCCTGCTGGTGGTGACGGTGCTGTCGTCGGTGTTCCACGAGGGCGGTCACGCGCTGGCGTGCCGCGCCTACGGCGTGCCGGTGCGGGAGGTGGGGCTCGGCCTGCGCTCGCTGGCCGTGTTCGCCTGGACCGAACCCGACCGGCGGCGCTGGGACGCGCTGCCGCCGCGCCGCAAGCTGGTCACCGTCGCGGCCGGTCCGCTGGGCAGCCTGTGCTACGCCGGGCTCGGCGCCCTGCTGTGGGCGACCGCGCCGGGACCGGCGGCGGTGGTCGGCGTGTGGCTGGTGCTGGCGGGCACGGTGTGCGTGGTGCCGACGCTGCTGCCCAGCTTCGACGGCGACGCCTACCTGCTGCTGACCTGCCTGCCCGGCCTGGGCAACCTGCGCAGCCGCTCGTTCGCCGCCCTGCGCGGGCTGCCGCGCGGCGGGAAGCCCGGCGCGGCGGTCCTCGGGCACGTCGCGTTCGCCCTGCTCACCGTGCTCGGCCGGATCGCGGTCGCGGGTGTCGTGCTGTGGGTGGTCCACCTGGGCCTGGCGGGCTGACCGTGGGCTACCACGACCGGTCCCACTGGGACGCCGTGCACGCCGGCGCCGGCGACCCGCCCGGTCGGGCCGCGCTGGAGGTCGCCCGGTCCGCGGTGCGGGCCCTGGACGTGGCGCCGGGCGCGGTCGTGGTGGACGTCGCGTGCGGCGACGGCCCGTTCCTGGGCGCGTTGCCCGAGGCGACCACCCGCGTGGGCGTCGACCTCGCCCTCGGCGCGCTGCGCGCGGGCACGGGGGTCTGCGGGGACGCGCTGGCGCTGCCGCTGCGCGACGGCGTCGCGGACGCGGTGGTCCTGCTGTCGTCCTGGTGGGCACTGCCCGACCCCGGGCGCGGCGTCGCCGAGGCGGCCCGCGTGCTGCGGCCCGGCGGCCGGCTGCTCGTGCACACCTGGGACCGGCCCGCCGAGTGCCGGCTGATCACCCTGGGCGCGTCCTGCGTGGCCAGGGTGCTGCCCGCGATGGTCCGCCCGGCCGGTGTGCGCGGCGCGTTCGACGCGTCGCCCGCGGACGTGGCGGCCGTGCTGCGCCGCGCCGGCCTGCGCCCAGGCGGCTCGCACCGGGGCGCGCACACCTGGCCGCTCGGGTCGACCGCCGACTACTGGGCGGAGTTCCGCCGCCTCGCGCCCACCTCGTACGCCGCCTACCGGGACGCGCCCGCACGGGCCCGCGCGGACGTCGACCGGTTGCTGGGCCGGCTGCTCGACCGGCTGCGCGCCGACGGCGTGGACGGGCTCGGGCTGTCCTGGCGGCTCACCGCCGCCGGGCCGATCACGAGGGCGGCGACCCGAGGGCGAACCGCACCGCAGCCTCGGCGTGCAGCCGGGTGGTCGGGAACACCGGCACCGGCGCCACCGAGCCGTTGAGCAGCAGTTCGATCTCCGTGCACCCGTAGACGACGCCCTGCGCGCCGCGCGCCACGAGCCGGTCGACCACCGACAGGTACTCGCGCCGCGAGGACTCGGTGAACACGCCCCGGCACAGCTCCTCGTAGATGATCCGGTGCACGGTCTCGCGGTCCTGCCGCTCCGGCGTGACCGTCTCCACGCCGCGGTCCGCGAGCAGGTCGCGGTAGAAGGACTTCTCCATGGTGAACGCCGTGCCGAGCAGGCCGACGCGGCGCACCCCCGCGGCGACGACGGCCTGGGCGGTCACCTCGCCGATGTGCAGCAGCGGCACCGGGAGCCGCTCCGCCAGCCGGGGCGCGACCAGGTGCATCGTGTTCGTGCACAGCACCACCACGTCGGCGCCCGCGCGCACCAGCGCGTCCGCCGCCTCGGCCAGCGGCGGAACGGCCTCGTCCCACCGCTGCGCGGCCTGCGCCGCGGCGATCGGGGCGAAGTCGACCGAGTACAGCACGCAGCGGGCCGAGTGCAGGCCGCCGAGGCGTTCCGCGACCAGCTCGTTGACGAGGCGGTAGTACTCGGCGGTCGACTGCCAGCTCATGCCGCCGAGCAGGCCGATCACCCGCTGCTCGGACTCCGATCCGGTGGACATGCGCAGACCGTAGCCGACGCCCCGGCGCGTTCCCAGCGGTTATCCGGAACCGGTTCCGGGCTGGTCGCGCGGCTCTTGTTAAAGTCGATCGTGCCGACCTTCCTCGCCGCCGACGGGACCGAACTCCACTACGACGAGTCCGGCGAGGGCAAGACCCTCGTCGTCCTCCCGGGCGGCGCGGGGCGACACCCGAGCTACCTGGGCGACCTGGCCGGCCTGCCCGGTCGGCTGGTGGTGCACCACTTCCGCGGCGCGGGCGAGTCGCCGGCCGTCGGGGCGCGCTCGTTCTGGGACCAGGCCCGCGACGTGGACGACCTGCGCGCCCACCTGGGCCTCGACCGCCTGGACCTGGTGGCGCACTCGGCCGGCACCCGCGTCGCGATCGCCTACGCCGCCCAGTACCCGGACCGCGTGGCGAGCATGCTGCTCATCACGCCCCCGGTGTCCTACCTGACGGACACGCCCTCGGACGCCGCGCTGATCACCGCGCACCGCAAGGGCGAGCCCGCGTTCGACGCGGCGGTGGAGGCATACCGGACGGGGCCCCGGGACGAGGACCAGGCCGGCTTCGAGCGGTGGCAGGCGGTGGCGGCGCCGGCGACGTACGCGGCGTGGACGGAGAAGGAGCGGGCGCACTCCGGGGTCGGCCGCACGCTGCTGAGCACGGTGCGCGCCTTCCTCGACGCCACCCCGCCCGCCGACCTGCCGCGGCGGTTGGGCGAGGTGCGGGCGGAGGTCAGGGTGATCGCGGGCGCGCAGGACTTCACCACGGGCCTGGCCCCGGTCCTGGCCGCCGCGCGGCTGTTCCCGAAGGGCGAGGCGGTGGTGATCGACGACTGCGGCCACTACCCGTGGGTGGAGCAGCCGGAGGCCTTCCGCGAGGCCGCCGACCCGTTCGTCCGCTGAGGCCCGTCCGGGCCTCGCCGAGCCCGTCCGGGCCCGGTCACCTCTCACCCGTTCGTGCGATCCGCGGCACGCAAGGACGTCCTCCTGGTGAGACGGCTCGACAGGTGATCACCGCGTTCCGCTACTTTGCCAGGAGGGGTCGAGTGGGGGAGGTCGGGATGGGCGCCGAGCTGAGCCGTCGGTCGTTCCTCGCGGTCGCGGGGTTGTTGGGGCTCACCACCGCGTGCGGGTCCAACACCGGGCGCGAGGGGTCCGCCGAGGGGACGTTGCGGCACTGGTACCACGCTTACGGCGAGGACGGCGTCCAAGACGCGGTGCGCCGCTACGCCGCCGCCTACCCGGGCGCCCGCGTCGAGGTCCAGTGGAACCCCGGCGACTACGACTCCAAGCTCCTGACCGCGCTCCAGAACAGCGCGGTGCCCGACGTGTTCGAGGCGCAGGTCAAGGTCGACTGGGTGCGGCAGCGGCAGGTCGTGCCGCTGGACGACCTGCTGGGTGACACGCGGGACGACTTCGTCGCGACCCTGCTGGAGTCCCAGACGGTCGACGGCGCGCTCTACGGCATCCCCCAGGCCATCGACACCCAGGTCCTCTACTACCGGCCCAGCCTGCTGGAGCGGGCGGGCGTCGCGCCGCCCCGGACCGTCGACGAGCTGGTCGAGGCCACCCGGAGGCTCACCGCCGACGGCGTGCGCGGCCTGTTCGCCGGCAACGACGGCGGCGTCGGCGTGCTCACCGCGCCGCTGCTGTGGTCGGCGGGGCTGGACCTGCTGTCCGAGGACGGCAAGGCGCCCGGCTTCGACGACCCGCGCGCCGCCACCGCCTTCGGCAAGCTCCGCGAGCTGCACCAGGGCGGCGGCCTCCTGCTCGGCGCGCCGACCGACTGGGCCGACCCCGGCGCGTTCGTCGACGGGCTCGCCGCCATGCAGTGGACCGGCCTGTGGAACCTGCCGAAGATCACCGAGGCGCACGGCGACGACGTGGGCGTGCTGCCGTTCCCGCGCCTGGACGACGACGGCGCGGACTCGGTGCCGGTGGGCGCGTTCAGCGCCATGGTGAACGCGCGCAGCGCCGACGTGGACGCGGCCAAGGCGTACGTGAAGTGGCTGTGGGTCGAGCAGGCGGACCACCAGGTCGAGTTCGCCACCGCGTTCGGCGCGCACCTGCCCGCCCGCGAGAGCCTGGCCGAGCGGGCCGGGTCGCTGCGCGACGGGCCGGGGAAGGACGTCGTCGGGTTCGTCACGGACAGCGGTCGCATCGCCGGCCCCGCCCGCTGGCCCGCGCGCGCCAACACCGCGCTGTCGGACGCGGTGTCCCGCATCGCGCGCGAGGGCGCGGACGCGGCGGGCGAGCTGCGCGCGGCGGTCGAGGTGGCGAAGGACGAGATCGCCCGGCAGGACCGGTGAGCGGTCGGCGCGCCGCGCTCGCCTTCTGGCTGTTCGTCGGCCCTTTCGCGGCCGGGCTGCTGCTCTTCACCTACGTGCCGATCGGCTGGAGCGCCTACCTCAGCCTCTTCGACGCGCGCAACACCGTGACGCCGACCGCGTTCGTCGGGCTCGCCAACTACGCGGACGTGCTCACCGACCGGGCATTCCTGAGCGGCATCGGCACCTTCACGGTGTTCGCCGCGCTCGTCATCCCCACGACGGTGCTGCTCGCCCTCGCGCTAGCCCTGCTGGTCAACCAGGTCCGCGTGGCGCGGGCGTTCTTCCGCTCGGTGTTCTTCCTGCCGTTCGCGTGCTCCTACGTGGTCGCCTCGCTGGTGTGGAAGATGTCGCTGTTCTCCGGCGTGGACAGCGGCGTCGCCAACACGGTGCTCGGCTGGTTCGGCGGCGAGCCGCAGGCGTGGATCGGCACGGTCGACCCGCCGCTGTACTGGGTCGTGCTCGTCACCGCCAGGCTGTGGCTCCAGCTCGGCTTCTACATGATCCTGTTCATCGCCGCCCTGCAGCGGATCCCGGCGCACCTGTACGAGGCGGCGTGGGTCGACGGCGCGTCGCCCCGGTGGCAGACCTTCCGGCACGTCACGCTGCCCGGCCTGCGCGGCGCGCTGGTCGCCGTGCTCGTGCTGAACCTGGTCAACGCCTACCAGGCGTTCGACGAGTTCTACAACATCCTCGGCGACTCCCGGGGCTACCCGCCGTTCGCCAGGCCGCCGCTGGTCTACCTGTACTACACCTCGCTGGGTTCCGGCGGGCAGGACCTGGGGCGGGGCAGCGCGGGCGCGCTCGTCCTCGCGCTGGTGATCGCCCTGGTGACCCTGCTGTCCGGCCGGGTGCTCCGGAGGGCGGGCTGATGCGCCCCGTCGGCTACCACCGCACCGCGGCCGGCCGCGCGGGCGCCGTCGCGCGCTGGTCCGCGCTCGTGGTCGCGGCGGCGTTGTTCCTGCTGCCGTTCGCGGTGCTGCTCCGCGACGGCTGGTCGGCCCTGCCGGAGGTGTTCTCCGACGCCGACGTGCCGTTCGCGCGCAGCCTGCTGAACTCGACCGCCGTCGCCGTGCTCCAGACCGCGGGCCAACTGCTGGTGTGCTCGCTCGCGGGCTACGGGCTGGCGCGCATCCCCTACCGCCACGCGCCCGCCGTGCTGTACGCGATCGTGGCGACCCTGATGGTGCCGACCGCGGTGACGTTCGTGCCGGGCTTCGTGGTGGTGTCGAGCCTGGGCTGGTTGTCCGACCTGCGCGGGCTGGTGGTGCCGGGGTTGTTCAGCGCGTTGAACGTCTTCCTGTTCCGCCAGTACTTCCTGGACTTCCCGGTGGCGCTGGAGGAGGCGGGCCGGCTGGACGGCCTCTCCCGGTGGGGCGTGTTCCGGCGCGTGGTCGTGCCGAACTCGACGGGGTTCTTCGCCGCCGTCGCGGTCATCGACTTCATCGGCAGCTGGAACCAGTTCCTGTGGCCGCTGGTCATCGCGCAGGACTCGGACGCGTGGACCGTGCAGGTGGCCCTGTCCAGCCTGCTCACGGCCCAGAACCCGAGGATCACCCTGCTGTTCGCCGCGGCGGCCGTGTCGATCCTGCCGATCGTGCTGGTGTTCGTCCTGCTCCAGCGCTACCTGGTTCGGGGCGTGGCCGAGACCGGGCCCGCGGGCCGGTAGGCCCTCAGGCCGCGAAGATCCCCCATCGGGTCACCAGGCTAGTGCGAGGCGGCCCGGCGGGCGATCGCCTCTCCGGCGCAGGGCCGGTCGCGCGTCCGACGCAACCACGGCGGTCGTCCCGGCGAAGCCTTTCGGCCCATTCCCCGAAACCGCTCGCAGCCGGCGTCCGCGCGGGCTACCGTCCTGGGTTCGACGGGGGTGGGGGAGCGTGGTCGCTGCGGACCTGGTCGGGCGCGAGTCGGAGTTGGCCGCGGCCGCCGAGGCGCTGGCGGCGGCGGAGCGCCGCACCGCCCGGCTGGTGCTGTCGGGCGAGGCGGGCATTGGCAAGAGCGCGGTGTGGGAGCGGATACTGCGGGACGCCGCCGGGCGCGGGTACGCGGTGCTGTCGTGCCGCCCGGTCGAGTCCGAGGCCCGCTTGGCGTTCGGCGGGCTGGTCGACCTGCTCGACCGCGTGCCCGACGACGCCCTGGCGGGCCTGCCCGAGCCGCAGCGGGCGGCGCTGGAGGTGGCGTTGCTGCGCCGCCGGGCCGACGACGACGTGGGCGACCCGCGCGCGGTGTGCCTGGGTGCGCTCAACGTCGTGCGGGCGCTGGCCGCGCGCACGCCCGTCGTGCTGGCCGTGGACGACGCGCAGTGGCTCGACGAGGCCAGCGCGCGGGTGCTGGAGTACGTGCTGCGCCGGCTGGTCGACGAGCGCGTGGCGGTGGTGGTGTCGGTCCGCTCCGGCGAGGACGACCGGCTGCCGCTCGGCTTGGCGGGCCAGGACGGCCTGGCGCACCTGCGGTTGGCCGGGCTGAGCATCGGCGCCCTGCACCGGCTGGTCCGCTCCGCGTTCGGCTCGCCGCTGCCGCGCCCGACGCTGATCCGGTTGCAGCGGACCTCGGGCGGCAACCCGTTCTACGCCCTGGAGCTGGCCGGCGCGATCGCCCGCGACGGCGACGTCACCGCGCCCGGCATGCCGCTGCCCGCGCCGCGCGGG
>NZ_JBHWIE010000159.1:0-16545 GCF_042732085.1 Actinosynnema sp. NPDC059797 | reverse complement strand
GGCGCGGCGGCTGCGCGCGCGGGCCGCCGCGCCGACCGCCTACCCGCTGTCGTTCGGGCAGCAGCGGCTGTGGTTCCTGGACAAGTTCTCCCCCGGCGGCGCGGTCTACAGCGTGCCGATCGGGCTGCGGCTGCGCGGGGTGCTCGACACCGCGGCGCTCCAGCGGGCGCTGGACGTCCTGGTGAACCGGCACGCCGCGCTGCGCACCACGTTCCCCGACTCGGGCGGGGAGCCCGTGCAGCTGGTCGCGCCGACCGGCTCCGCCACCCTGGCGGTGCACGACCTCTCGGGCGACGGGGCCACCGGCGCCGACCGGGACGCCGCGGCCAAGCGGTTCGCCGACGAGCGCGCCGCCGTCGGCTTCGACCTGCGCCGGGGCCCGCTGTTCGCGGCGCACCTGGGCAGGCTCGCCGACGACGACCACGTGCTGGTGCTGTCGCTGCACCACATCGTGTCCGACGCGTGGTCGCTGTCGGTGCTGCTCGGCGAGCTGGGCAAGGCCTACGACGCGGCGCTGGCCGGCGGGGAGCCCGACCTGCCGCCGCTGCGGCTGCAGTACCAGGACTTCGCGGTGTGGCAGCGCGACCAGGTCGCGGGCGAGGCGACCGCCGGGCACCTGGAGTACTGGACCCGGCACCTGGCCGGCGCGCCGGAGCTGCTGACCCTGCCCACGGACCGGCCCCGGCCCGCCGAGGTCGGCTACCGGGGCGCGCTGCACGAGGCGTGGGTCCGGCCGGACGACCTGGCCGCGCTGGAGCGGCTGGCCCGCGAGCACGGCGCCACGCTGTTCATGGTGCTGCTGGCCGGGTTCGCGGCCCGGCTGGGCAGGCTGGCCGGGCAGGACGAGGTGGTGGTCGGCACGCCGGTGGCCGGTCGCCCCCACGCGGACCTGGAGCACCTGGTCGGGTTCTTCGTCAACACGCTGGCGCTGCGCGCGCACGTGGGCGGCGACCCGACGTTCTCCGAGCTGCTGGCGCGGGTCCGCGACGTCACCGTGAACGGCCTGGCGCACGCCGACCTGCCGTTCGAGCGGCTGGTGGAGCACCTGCGCCCGCGCCGAAGCACCGGCCACTCCCCCGTCTACCAGGCCCAGCTGATCCTCACCAACACCCCGCCGCTGGCCCTGTCGATGTCGGGCCTCGACGTGCGGTCGCTGGTGCCCGACGCGGGGGTGTCGAAGTTCGACCTCACGCTGGCCGCCGACCGGCAGGGCGACGCGCTGGGCCTGGGCGTGGAGTACCGGACCGACCTGTTCGACGCCGCCACGATCACCGCGTTCACCGACCGGCTCGTGGCGCTGCTGGTCGCGGCGGCGCGGGACCCCGGCAAGCGGATCAGCGAGCTGGACGCGCTCACCGGCGTGCAGCGCTGGCAGGTGCTGGAGGGCCGCAACGCCACCGACCTGCCGCTGCCGCCGGCCGCCACCGCGCTCGACCTGGTCACCGGCGACGGGACCGCCGTGTCCGGTGTGGACGGCCGGCTCACGTATGCCGAGTTGGACGAGCGGGCCCGGCGGTACGCGGCCCTGCTGCGGGCGCACGGCGTGACCCGGGGGTCGGTGGTGGCGCTGTGCCTGCCGCGCACGCCCGACCTGGTGGCCGCCGTGCTCGGCGCGTGGCGGGCGGGCGCGGCCTACGTGCCGCTGGACCCGGGCTGGCCCGCGGACCGGTTGGCGCTGATGCTCGCCGACTCGGGCGCGGCGGTGCTGGTCGCCGGCGACGACCGGCGCCCGGCCTTCGACGGCACCGTGCTGCGCCCGGCGGACGCCGACGCCCACGAACCCGACGACGCGCCCTGCCCCGCGTCCGGCGAGGACCTGGCGTACGTGATCTACACCTCCGGCTCGACCGGCACGCCGAAGGGCGTGGAGGTGCCGCACCGGGCGGTGGTGAACCTGCTGGTGTCGTTCCAGGAGCTGTTCGAGCTGTCCCCGGCGGACCGGCTGGCGGCGGTGACCACGCTGTCGTTCGACATCTCCGTGCTGGAACTGCTGCTGCCGCTCACCGCGGGCGCGGAGGTGCTGGTCGTGCCCGCCGAGGTCGCGGGCGACGGCGCGGCGCTGCGGCGGCTGCTGGTCGAGCGCGACGTCACCGCGCTCCAGGCCACGCCGGCCACGTGGCGGCTGCTGCTCGCGGCGGGCGGCGTGCCCGCCGGGGTGGCGACGCGGATCTGCGGCGGCGAGGCGCTGCCCCGCGACCTGGCCGACGACCTGCTCGCCGACGACGCGCTGCTGTGGAACGCCTACGGGCCGACCGAGACCACGGTGTGGTCCTCGGCCGGCCTCGTCGAGCCCTCCCCCGCCCCCGTGGCGCTCGGGCCGCCCATCGGCAACACCCGCCTGTACGTGCTGGGACCGGGGCTGGAGCCGGTGCCGCCGGGCGTGGTCGGCGAGCTGCACATCGGCGGCGCGGGCGTGGCCCGCGGCTACCACGACCGGCCCGGCCTGACCGCGGCGCGGTTCGTGCCCGACCCGTTCGGCCCCGCCCCGGGCGCGCGGCTGTACGCGACCGGCGACCTGGTGCGGCACCGGTCCGACGGCTCCCTGGAGTTCCTGGGCCGCGCCGACCACCAGGTGAAGGTGCGCGGGTTCCGCATCGAGCTGGGCGAGGTCGAGGCGGCGCTGCTGGCCACCGGCGAGGTGCGCGAGGCCGTGGTGCGGGCCGTGGACGAACGCCTCGTCGCCTACGTCGTGCCCGACGGGGCCGGACCCGGCGACGGCGCGGAGAACGGGCTGTGGCCCCGGCTGCGCGCCCGGCTGGCCGAGCGGCTGCCCGACTACATGCTGCCCGCCGGCGCGGTGGTGCTCGACGCGTTCCCGCTGACGCCCAACGGCAAGACCGACCGCAACGCGCTGCCCGCGCCCACGTGGGCGGCCGAGGGCGAGCGGGTCGCGCCGCGCGACGACGTGGAACGGGTGCTGGCCGACATCTGGGCCGAGGTGCTGGGCGTGCCCGAGGTCGGCGTGCACGACGACTTCTTCGCGCTCGGCGGCCACTCCCTGCTGGCGGCGAAGGCCCTGGCCCGCGTGCACGGCGCGTTCTCCGTGGCCGTGCCGATCGGCCGGATGTTCGCCGCGCCCACCGTGGCCGGGGTCGCCGCGGCGCTGACGGCGCTGGAGGACGTGCCGGGGCGGGTGGCCGCGGTCGCGGAGCTGCGGGTGCAACTGGCCGGCATGTCGGCCGAGGAGGTCCAGGCGATGCTCGGGGAGGCGGCGCGATGACCACGCCGAAGGGAACCGCCCCGGTCGGGGGCGTCGCGGGCCTGCGGCGCTTCTCCCTGGTCTGGGGCGGGCAACTGGTGTCGGTGATCGGCTCCGCGCTGACCGCGTTCGTGCTCGGCGTCTGGGTCTACACCGGCACCGGGTCGGTGACCCAGTTCGTGCTGATCCAGTTCTGCGCGGTGGTGCCGGGCATCCTGCTCGCCCCCTACGCGGGCGTGGTCGCCGACCGGTACGACCGGCGGCGCGTCATGCTCCTCGCCGACACCGGCGGCGGCGTGGTGACCGCGCTGCTGCTGGTCGCGACGTCCTCGGGCGGGCTGGCCGTGTGGCAGGTGTACGCGGCCACCGCGCTGACCGCCACGCTGAACACCTTCCACGTCATCGCCTACACGGCGCTGGTGCCCGCCCTGGTGCCCAAGGAGCACCTGGGCCGGGTCAACGGGCTGATGCAGATCACGCAGGGCGTGCAGATCGCCGCCCCGCTGGTCGCCGGCGCGCTGCTGGGCCTGGTGGGGCTGCGGGGCGTGCTGGTGATCGACGTGGTGTCGATGGTCGTCGCGGTCGGCGCCCTGCTGGTGGCGCGCCTGCCGGAGGAGGCCGTGCGGCCGCCCGGCGCGACCGGCGGCGAGCGCCAGGGCGTCGGCGCCGGCCTGGCCTGGCTGCGCGGCGCACCCGGCCTGTTCGCGCTGTGCGCGGTGTTCGGCGTGTGGAACTTCCTGTTCGCCATCGCGGGCGGCCTGGTGCAGCCGCTGATCCTGTCCTTCTCCAGCCCCGCCACCCTGGGCGTGCTGATGGCCGCGGGCGGCAGCGGCCTGTTCGTCGGCGGCCTGGTGATGGGCGTGTGGGGCGGGCCGAAGCGCCGGGTCCTGGGCGTCTACCTCGGGTTGGCCCTGGGCGGGGTGTTCCTGGTGCTGCACTCGCTGGCGCCCTCGCCGTGGCTGATCGGCCTGGCCGCCCCCGCGTTCCTGTTCACCCTGCCGCTGATGAACACCTGCTGCGTGACGCTGCTCCAGACCAAGGTGGACCCGGCCGTGCTGGGCCGGGTGCTGGCCGTGGTCCGGGTGCTGAGCACCGCCGCCATGCCCGTGGCGTTCCTGCTGATCGGCCCGCTGACCGACGGCGTGGCCGAACCGCTGATGGCGGCCGACGGCGCGCTGGCGTCGAGCGTCGGCGCGCTGATCGGCACCGGCGAGGGCCGCGGCATCGCCCTGATCTTCCTCGTCGTCGGCGCGCTGATGCTCGTCCTGGCCGCCTGGGCCTGGACGCGGCCCCGGCTGCGCGCCGTCGACGACCTGCCCGACGCGGTGGCCGACGAGGTCCCCACGCCTGAAAGGACCACCCCGTGACCGACATCTCCGACCACCGCGAACAACTGCTGGCCAAGCTGCTGGCCGAACGCGGGCTCGCGCCCGTCGAGCGCCCCGGGGTGCCCCGGCGGCCGGCGGGCGCGGTGGTGCCGCTGACCGGCAACCAGCGCGGCCTGTGGCTGACCGGGCGCCTGGGCCTCGACGCCGGCGCGTACGTCATGTTCGCCACCCTCCGCGTGGCGGGCGAACTGGACGAGGCGCGGCTGCGCGCGGCCGTGCGGACCGTGATGGCCCGCCACGAGGCGCTGCGCACCCGGATCGTCGACACCGACGGCACACCGGAGCAGCAGGTGCTCGACGAGGCGCCCGAGGACGTGGCGTTCTCGTCGGTGCCCGACGAGGAGGAGCTGCGCGCCTTCCTCGTGGCCGAGGTGGACACCCCGTTCGACCTGGAGACCGCGCCGCTGATGCGGGTCCGCGCGGTGCGGATCGGATCCGACACCGCCCTCGTGTTCAGCGCCCACCACATCATCTGCGACGACCTGTCGCTCGGCGTGGTCGCGGGCGAGGTCGGCCGGGTCTACCAGGGCGCCGAACCCGGACCGGCCCCGGCCCAGTTCCCCGACTACGCCCACTGGCAGGCCGACCGGCTCGCCGACGGCGAGCGGCAGCGGCAGCTCGACCACTGGCACGACCGGCTCACCGGCGCGCCCGACGTGCTGGACCTGGCACTCGACCGGCCCCGCACGCCCAACCGCACCGTCGCGGGCGGCAGCCACCGGTTCACCATCCCCGCCGCCCTGGCCGGGAAGCTCGCCGACCTCACCCGCGCGCACGGCTGCACCACCTTCGCCGGGCTGCTGGCCGCGTTCGGCGTGCTGCTGTCGCGGCGCTCGGGCGCGGACGACGTGGTGATCGGCTCCCCCACCACCCACCGGCCCTTCCCCGAGCTGGAGCGGTCGGTCGGCATGTTCGTCACCACCACCGCCCTGCGGCTCGACCTCTCCGGCGACCCGACCCCCGCGGACCTGCTCGGCCGGGCCCGCGCCGTCGCGATCGACGCGCTCGACCACGCCGAGGTCAGCTTCGACGAGGTCGCCGCCAGGGTCGCCCCCCGCCGCGACCTGGCCCACCACCCGCTGTTCCAGGTGATGCTGGTGCTCAACCGGGGCGGCGAGGGCGACCGGTGGGCCGGGCTGCCCGCCACGCCGCTGCCGGTCGACCGGGAGACCAGCCGGTTCGACCTGACCCTGCACGTGCGGGAAACCGACGGCGACTGGCCCGCGAACCTGGACTACAGCGCCGACCTGTTCGAACCCGACACCGTCGCGCGGATGGCGGACCACCTGCTGACCGTCCTCACCGCGCTCGTCTCCCACCCGACCACCCCCCTGTCCGAACTGGACACCACGACCGCCGCCGACCGGGCGGCCGCCGCCGCGGTGAACGGCGAACCGGCCGACGGCCTCGACCCCGCCCTGTCCCTGCGCCAACCCCACGTCCTGCACCGCATCGCCGACCAGGTCGCCGCCAACCCCGGCGCCACCGCCGTGCTCGACCTGGCCGACGGCGCGGCGCTGACGTTCGCGCAGCTCGACCGGCGCGCCAACCGGGTCGCCCACGTGCTCGCCGAGTGCGGCGTCGGCCCGGAGACGCCCGTGGGCCTGGCGCTCAAGGCCGGACCCGACGCCCTGGTCGCGCTGCTGGCCGTGCTCAAGGCGGGCGGCGCCTACGTGCCCCTCGACCCCGCGCACCCGCCCGCCCGCCTGACCGGCCTGCTCGCCGACTGCGGCGCACCCGTGGTGATCACCGCACCCGGCAGCCGCGACCGGTTCGGCGACTACCGCGGCGCGCTGCTGGACACCTCCGACGAGGCGTTCACCGGCGAAGCCGACCAGCCGCCCGCCGCGCCCACCACCGACGACGGCCTGGCCTACATCGTCTACACCTCCGGCTCGACCGGCGTGCCCAAGGGCGTGCAGGTGCAGCACGACACGCTGGCCAACCTGACCGGCGCGTTCATCGACCTGCACGGGTTCACCCCCGGCCAGCGGCTGCTGATGGTGCCACCGCTGAGCTTCGACGCCTCGGTGGGCGACGTGTTCCCCGCCTGGTGCGCGGGCGCCGCGGTCGCGGTGCACCCCGAACCCGCGTCGATCAGCGGCCCCGACCTGCTCAAGCTGTGCGCCGACCACGGCATCACCGCCGTGGACACCGCGGCCGCGCTGTTCAAGCGGTGGGTGGCCGACCTGGAAGGACTGGCCGTCGACCCCGGCCCGCTGTCGCTGGTGATGTTCGGCGGCGAGGCGGTGCCGACCTCGACCGCCGCCGAGTGGGCCGCCCTGACCGGCGGCAAGGTCAGGCTCGTCAACCACTACGGCCCCACCGAGACCACGGTGTGCGCCACCGCCTTCGCCACCGTCGACGGCTCGGAAGCGGACCCGCGCGCCACGACGCTGCCCATCGGCCGACCCCTGCCCGCCGTGCGGGCCTACGTGCTCGACGCCGACCTGCGACCCGCACCGGTCGGCGTGCCCGGCCAGCTCCACGTCGGCGGGCTCGCACCCGCGCGGGGCTACCGGGGCGACCCGGCCCGCACCGCCGCCGCCTACCTGCCGGACCCGACCGTGCTGGGCGGGCGCATGTACCGCACCGGCGACCTGGTGCGGCTGCTGCCGGACGGCACCCTGGAGTTCCTCGGCCGGGTCGACGAACAGGTCAAGCTGCGCGGCCACCGGATCGAACCGGGCGAGGTGCGGGCGGCCCTGCTCGCGCACCCCGGCGTCGCCGAGGCGGCCGTGGCCGTGCGCGGCGACGTCCTGGTGGCCTACGTCGTGCCGCGCTCCGGCGAGGGCGCGCCGGAACTGGACGACCTGCGGGCGTTCTGCGCCGAGCGGCTGCCCGACTCGATGCTGCCGGGAGCACGCGTCGAACTGGACGAGCTGCCGCTGACCAGGCACGGCAAGGTCGACCTCGCCGCACTGCCCGACCCCGACCCCAACGCCCGCACCACCCCCTACGAACCACCCCGCACCCCCGTCGAGCGGACGCTCGCCGAGATCTGGTCGGAAGTGCTGGAGGCGCCGCTGGTCGGACGCCGGGACAGCTTCTTCGGCCTCGGCGGGCACTCGCTCATCGCCGCCGCCGTGCTGGCGAAGGTGCGGGCCCTGCTGGGCGTCACCGTGCCGCTGCGCGCCCTGTTCGCCACCGCCGACCTCGCCGAACTCGCCGAGGTCGTCGAACAGGCCGCCGCCTCCGACCACACCTTCGCCAAGCGCTACAAGTCCGGGCTGCCGACCGTGCCGGAGATGCGGCTCGACGCCGTGCCACCGGACGACATCGCACCCCACCACCCGACGCGCCAAGGCCCACCGGAACGCGTGCTGCTGACCGGCGCCACCGGCTTCCTCGGCGCGCACCTCCTCGGCGAGGTCCTGGAGCGCACCGACGCCGAGGTCCACTGCCTCGTGCGGGCCGAGACCGAAGCCGTGGCGCTCGCCCGCATCCGCGCCAACCTGCGCCGCGCCCACCTGGACGTGCCCGAGGAACGACTGGCCCGCGTCGTGCCGGTGGTCGGCGACATGTCCAAGCCGATGCTCGGCCTGCCGGAGGAGGACTTCGACCGGCTCGCCGAGAGCATGGACGCCATCTACCACAACGGCGCGGTCATGAACTTCGTCCTCACCTACCAGTGGATGATGCCCCCGCACGTGGGCAGCACGATCGACGTCCTGCGGCTCGCCACCCGGTACGCCACCAAACCGCTCCACCTCATGTCCACCCTGGGCGTCTTCCTCGGCACGAACTACGACCAGCAGCCCGTCAGCGAGGCCGACCGCCCCGAGGACCCCACCGGCCTGGACACCGGCTACCACACCACCAAGTGGGTGGCCGACATGATGGGCGTCCTCGCCCGCGACCGCGGCGTGCCGGTGTCCATCCACCGGATCGCCGCCATCGTCGGCGACGTGCGCACCGGCACCGCCAAGACCGAGTCCTACCTGAGCCGCCAGATCTCCACCTGCGCCCACGCCGGCGCCGTGCCGCGCAGCCCGGACGTCATCGACATGCTGCCGGTGGACCGGCTGGCCGCCGCCATCGCCGGCATCTCGACCCGACCGGAGCAGCACGGGAAGGACTTCCACTACTACCGGGCGGACGGCCTCACCTACCCCGACCTCGGCGAAGTGCTGACCGCCCGCGGCTACCCGACGCGGACGCTGGAGTACTCCGACTGGCGGGCCCTGATGCTGGAGAGCCCGGACAGCGCGTTCGGACCGCTCGCGTTCGGCCTGACCACTACCCGCCGGGCCCACCCGGTGTTCGACTGCTCGGCCACCTGGGCCGCCGCCCGCGAGTGCGGCGTCGAGTTCCCGCCCGCCGACGCCGAGATGATCGCCCGCCACATCGACTACCTCGCCTCGGCGGGGGTCATGCCGGAGAGGACCTGACCGTGCCGCTGCACCTGCCCCCGGACGACGGGCCGCCGTCGTTCCACGACCTGCTCGCCACCGCCGGCTACCGCGCCCTCACGGCCGGGCTGCGACTGGGCGTGTTCGACGCCCTCGCCGACGGCCCCCGCCCCGTCGCGGACCTGGCGGCGGCACTGGGCGCGGACCCGCGCGGCACCGCGCTGCTGTGCGAGGCGCTGGTCTCGTTCGACTACCTCGCGCACGGCCCGGACGGCTACGCCAACACCGCCGCGACCACCGCGTGGCTGGTCGGCGACGGCTACGCGAACGTGCAGAAGTTCTGGTCCGTCGTGCTGTTCGAGTCGTGGACCGACCTGGAGGAGTCGGTGCGCACCGGCAAGCCCGCCCTCGACTTCTACGCCTGGCTGGCCGAACGGCCGGACGTGCTGCGGCGGTTCCAGGGGATGCTGTCCGGGCACGCGGACGCGATCGCCCCCGAGGTGGCGTCGGTGGTGCCCGCGGGCGAGACGCTGCTGGACCTCGGCGGCGGGCACGCCAAGCACGCGATCCGGCTGTGCCAGGCGCACCCGGACCTGCGCGCCACCGTGGTCGACCTGCCCGACGCCCTGGCCGTCGGCGCCGGCGCGGTGACCGACGCGGGGCTGTGCGACCGGATCACGTTGCGGCCGGGCGACTACGACGTGCTGGACCTGGGCTCCGGCTTCGACACCGCACTGCTGTTCAACGTCGTCCACGGCCGGACGGCGGCGGCGAACGAGGCGTTGCTGGCACGGGTGGCGGCGGCGCTGCGGCCGGGCGGGTCGGTGGTGCTGCTGGAGCACGACGAGCACACGCCCGACCGGGCGTCCGACGCCTTCGCCCGGGTGTTCAGCCTCAACCTGTTCCACGGGCAGGGCGGACAGGTGTACCCGGCGGAGGAGATCGCGTCCTGGCTGGCGGCGGCCGGGTTCGAGGAGCCCTCCCGGCACGCCCTGGAATCGTCGCCCGGTCAGTCGCTGGTGGTCGCGCGGAAGGCTTGATTTCAGCATTCACTGAAGCAATGGAGGTTGCAGACAAAGGTTTTGTCGTCGAGCGACGGCACGGGTCACGCCCGTTCGCCGTAACATCTTCCACCGTTCAGCTCAGGACGACGGCGCGACACACCGGGCGTGATCATCCATTCGGCGCAGCGGTCCCCGTCGTGCGAGGGTGGGCGGCATGACTGCTGCCTCCGCCCCTTCGAGGCTGTCCTGGACCGTCGTCGTGCCGTTGCTCGGCCTGGTGGCGCTGGTGCTGACCTGGGGTCGCGACCTGGGCCCCGTGCTGGTGGGCATCGCGGCCGTGGTGCTCGCCGGAACCGTGCTGGCCGCGGTGCACCACGCCGAGGTGATCGCGTTGCGCGTGGGCGAGCCCTACGGGTCGCTCGTGCTGGCGGTCGCGGTCACGGTGATCGAGGTCGCCTTGATCGTGACGCTGATGATCTCCGGCGGCCCCGAGTCCGCCACCCTGGCGCGGGACACCGTGTTCGCCGCTGTGATGATCACCACGAACGGCATCATCGGCCTGTCGCTGTTGCTGGGCGCGCTGCGGTACGGGGTGACGCTGTTCAACTCCGAGGGCAGCGGCGCGGCGCTGGCAACGGTGGCCACGCTCGCCACGCTGAGCCTGGTGTTCCCGACGTTCACCACCAGCCAGCCGGGACCCGAGTTCTCCACCCCGCAGCTCGCCTTCGCGGCGCTGGCCTCGTTGGCGCTGTACGGCATGTTCGTGAGCACGCAGACGGTGCGCCACCGCGACTTCTTCCTCCCGCTCGACCCGGAGGGCGAGGTGGTGGAGGCCGAGGAGCACGCGCCGCAGCCGAGCGGGCGGGAGACGGTGGTCAGCCTCGTGCTGCTGCTCGTGTCGCTGGTCGCGGTGGTGGGGCTGGCGAAGGTGGAGTCGCCCGCGATCGAGGCGGCGGTCCGGGCGGCCGGGTTCCCGCACTCCTTCGTCGGCGTGGTGATCGCGCTGCTGGTGCTGCTGCCCGAGACCATCGCGGCGGGCCGGGCGGCGCTGCGGGGGCGCATCCAGATCAGCCTGAACCTGGGCTTCGGGTCGGCGATGGCCAGCATCGGCCTGACCATCCCGGTCATCGCGGTCGCCTCGGTGTGGCTGGAAGGTCCACTGGTGCTGGGCCTCGGCTCCACGCAGATGGTGCTGTTCGCGATCACCGTGGTGGTGAGCGTGCTGACGGTCGTGCCCGGCCGGGCCACCCGGCTCCAGGGCGGCGTCCACCTGGTGCTGCTGGCGGCGTTCCTGTTCCTGGCCACCAACCCGTAGCGGGATCAGCTCCCGAACGGGTTCGCCTCCCGCAGCTCGCCGAGGACCGGTTCGAGCAGGTCGAGCACGACCGCGCGGAACGAGGGCACGAGGATGAACATCGCCACGGCCAGCGCCACGATCAGCCCCAGGCTGCCGCCGGACTTGGACTTGGACGCCATGCGCACTCCTCGGACGCGGGTGATCCCGTCCGAGGTTAGCGGCGTTCCGCGACCGGGTGTTCGGGGACACCCGGTCGGCGGCGGCGCCCCGCGCTGCCGACCAGCAGCCCGAGCAGCACCACCCAGGCGGCGAAGGCGAGGGACGTCGCGCCCGGCGTGGTGAGGTCCAGCAGCAGGCCCGCGGCGGCGGCGCCGACCGGGGTCGCCGCCCAGATCAGCAGGCTGAACGCGGTGCCGACGCGGCCCAGCAGGCGGTCCGGCGTCACCTCCAGCTGGTGGCCGAGCGCGGCCACGCCGAAGCACGGCATGGACACGGTGAACAGGGCCAGCACCACGCCCACCGCGACCAGCGAGTCGACGAGCGCCAGCGCCACCCACAGCACGGCGTGCAGCCACACCACGCCCAGCAGCAGGCCGTTCAGCCCGAGGCGGTCCTTGAGCCGAGGCGCGGACAACGCGCCCACCACTCCCCCGACCCCGAGGGCGGCGAACAGCCCGCCGACCGCGGTCGGCGACGCGTCGCCCGCCGAGACGATCGCGACCAGCGAGATGCCGGAGATGGCCACCTGGAGCCCGGCGGCGGTCAGCGCGATCGAGCGCAGCGACCGGTGCCCCCACAGCCACCGGACGCCCTCGGCCACCTCCGCGCGCAGCGGCCGCTCCTCCGCGCGTTCGGGCCGCAGGTCCGCGCGCACCGACGCGAAGCACAGCGCGGACACCAGGAACGACACCGCGTCCACCAGGAACGGCACCCCGCGCCCGAGCTGGAGCAGCGCGCCGCCGACCGGACCGGCCACCACGCCGGTCGCGGCCTGGGCGGTCTCGGTGGCCGACACCGCGGACGTCAACCGCTCCCGGTCGACCACGGCGGGCAGCACCGCGTTCTCCGCCGCCGAGAAGAACACGTGCAGCACGCCGCCGACCAGGCCGGTGACGAACAGGTGCGCGGGCGTCAGCGCGCCCGCCCACAGCGCCGCGGGCACGGTCGCCACGTTCACCGCCCGACCGAGGTCGCACAGCACCATGGTCCGCTTGCGGTCCCACCGGTCGACCAGCGCGCCCGCGGGCAACCCCAGCACCAGGTACGGCACCGCGCGCACGGCCGCCAACGCGCCGGCCGCGGCCGGCGAGCCGGTCAGCGCGAGCACGACCAGCGGGTAGGCGAGCTGGGAGACGCCGTTGCCGAGTGACGACGCGGTCTGCCCCAACCAGACCAGGCGGAAGTCGCGGGTCACTTGAACCGCTCCCACGCCGACTGCCTGCTCATGCCCAGCGCCTCGCCGATCCGCGCCCAGGTGACGCCGCGCTCGCGCAGGTCGAGCACGCGCGCCCGCAGGCCGCCCTCGACCTGCTCGGCGGTGGCGGCGATGCGCGGCAGGTGGGCCAGCAGCTCCTCGTCGGTCATGTCCGCCCACTCGGGCACGCTCGCCCGCGACGTGCCGTCGTCGCCGTCGAGGATCGACACGCAGGCGGCCACGCAGCCGTCGCAGATGTAGATCCCCGGCCCGCTGATGATCTTCCGCACCTCCGCGGCGGCCTTGCCGCAGAACGAGCAGCCCATCACTCCCCCTCGAAGTTGTCAGGCGCTGCCTGACAACCTAGCAGCCGGGGAGCGAGGAGGCCCACCCGTTCCGCGCCCCCGGGGGGAGGCCGATCGCGGACAGGAGCCGCTCGGCCCGCCGGGCGCACCGCCGCACGCGGCTCTCCTCGCCCTCGCGGCCGGCCGCTTCCGCCAGCAGCAGCAGGGCTTGCGCTTCGCCCAGGGGGTGCCGGGTCCGGGCGTGGGTGGACCGCGCCCGCTCGGCGTGGTCGGCGCCCGCCCGGACCCCGCCCCGGCGCAGGTGGGCCGAGGCGAGGAGCGCGTGGGCGCGTCCCTGGTGCGTCCGGTGGCCGGTGCGCGCGGCCAGGTCCAGTGCCGCGGTGGCGTCGTCGACGGCCCGCGCGGGGTCGCCGCGGTGGTGGTGGACCGCCGCCGTCCCGAGCAGCGCCTCGATGCGCCCCTGCCGGTACCGCGAGTGGTCGGCGGCCGCGAGCGCGTCCCGGTGCAGCGACTCGGCGTCGTCGAGCCGCGACCCGAGGCGGTGGACGACGGCCAGCGCGTTCTGCACGTCGACCGCGATGGCGTGGTGCCCGTTCGCGACCTCCACCGCGTGTTCCAGCAGGGCCGCGGCCTCGTCGAGGTCGCCGCGCAGGGCGGCGATCCTCCCCCGCACCTCCGAGTGCCACGCGGTCTCGTAACCCGCCGCGCCCCGCCGGACGTGCGGGGCCGCCGAGTCCAGGAGCTCCTCCGCCTTCGTGACGTCGCCCAGGTGGAGGTGGGTCTCGGCGAGGCCCGTCAGCGCGGCGCCGCGGCCCCGGTCGTGACCGGACCGGTCCTGCGCGGCCAGCGCCCTGGTGAAGCAGTCGAGGGCTTCGGCCGGGCGGCCGAGCCTGAGCGCGGTCGAGCCCAGGTTGATCAGGACGGTGCCGGTGTGGACCAGGCACGTGGCGGCGGCGGTGGCGATCCCGTCGGCCCGGCGCAGGTACCGGGACGCCTCGGGCAGCGTGCCGGTGAAGTGGTGCAGGAGGCCGAGGTTGGACAGCGCGGCGCACTCGCCGAGGGGCCACCCGGCGTCGGTGGCGCCGGCCAGCGCCGACTCGAAGTGGTCGATCGCCGAGGCGTAGGAACCCCGCATCAGGTCGAGCACGCCGGCGCTGTTGGTCATCGCGGACACCGCGCACGGGTTGCCGTCGACCCGCGCGGCGTCGCGGGCGAGGCGGACGACGGTCGCCCACTGCGCGGTGTTGCCCCGCAGGAAGAACCCCTTCAACCCGTCGGCCACCTGCCAGGCCAACCGGTGGTGACCGGTGGCGGCAGCCAGCTCCACGACCGCCGCGGTGTTGAACACCTCGGCGGTGAACCACTCCAGGGCGGCGGCGCCGTCGAAGGTCATCGGCTCGTGGCCCGTCCACGACGTGCTCCCCGGCAGGCGGACCCTCCCGGGGTCCAGGGCGTCCGCGGCGCCGTCCACGGTGATCGCGTACCAGGTGAGCAGGCGGTCCACGGGGGCGCGCCCGTCCCGGACCGCCCGGTCGGCGGCGTACAGCCGGAGCAGCTCGTGCAGGGCGTAGCGGCCGGGTGCGGGTTGTTCGACCAGGTTCGCGGCCACCAGGTCCCGCAGCTCGCGCTCGGCGTCGACGAGGTCGACGTCGGCGAGCGCGGCGACCGCCGGCGCGGTCGTGTCCGGTCCCGGCACCAGTCCGAGCAGCCGGAACACCCGCCGCGTCGACCGGGCCCTGGCGGCGTAGGACAGCTCGATCGCGGCGCCGACGGCCGCGGTCGGGTCGCCGTGCGGCTCCAGCGCGGCGAGGCGGTCGCCGGCGCGCAACGCGGCGGCGTAGTCGCCGATGGGGAGGTTCGGCTGGGCGGCCAGGTGCGCGGCGGCGACGCGGAGGGCGAGCGGCAGGCCGCCGCACAGGGCCACCAGGTCGTCCGCCGCCTCGGCCTCGTCGGTGACCCGCGTCCCGCCGAGGACCCGGTCGAGCACCGCCCTGCCGTCGTCGGCGCCGAGGACGTCCAGCCGCTGCTGCCGGGCGCCTTCGCGGACCACCAGGCCGTCCAGCCTGTTCCGGCTGGTGACCACCACCGCGCAGCCCGACGTGCCCGGCAACAGGGGTCGGACCCGGTCCGCGTCCACGGCGTCGTCGAGCAGGACCAGCACCCGCCGGTCGGCCAGCGCCGAGCGGTAGACCGCGGCCGCGCCGTCCACGCCGGCGGGTCGCCTGGTCGGGTCCACGTCGAGCGCCTGGAGCAGCTCCTCCAACGCCTGCCTCGCGGTCAGCGGCGCGCCGGCCGCGTGCCCGCGCAGGTTCACGTACAGCTGCCCGTCGGGGAAGCGGGACCGGTTGCGGTGGGCCCAGTGCAGTGCCAGCGCGGTCTTCCCCACCCCGGCGGCGCCGGTCAGGACGTGCACCACCGGGCCACCGCCCGCCTCGTCGTGCTCCCCGTCCAGCACGCGCAGGACCTCGTCTCGGCCCACGAAGCTCCGGGGCGCGGCCGGCAGCTGCGCCAGGCCCGAGGCGATCGGGCGGGCCTCGGGTCGCGGCCGGGACGCCGGTCGCGCGTCGTCCGTCCCGCTCGTGGCGGCACGGCCCCCGCGCGGCGAACCCGGCCCGCGAGCGAGAGCCGCCCGCGGTTCGGCGCGGCCGGTCGAGACCTGTCCGGCCAGGACCCGGCCGTGCAGGTCCCGCAGGCCGGCACCGGGTTCGGTGCCGAGTTGCGAGACCAGCCTCTCGCGGATCTCCCGGTAGTGCGCCAAGGCGTCGGCCGTGCGCCCGGCCCGGTGCAGGGCCAGCACGTACTGGCCCGCCACCCGCTCGTCCAGGGGGTGCGCGGCGGTCCTCTGAGCCAACTCGACCACCAGGGCGTCGCCCTCGCCCAGGCGCAGCCGCGCGTCGACCAGGTCGTGCCGCGCGGCCAGCCGTTCCAGCCCGAGCCGGTCGCGCTCGGCCCGGCACCACTCGCCGTCCACCCCGGTCAACGCCTGCCCGCGCCACAGCGCCAGGGCGTCGGTCAGCAACCGCGCGCGCCGCTCGTCGTCGTCTGCCGCGTGGGCGGCGGCACGCAGGTCGCGGAACCGGTGCAGGTCCACCGCCGTCCCGACCTCTTCGGCGACCAGGGCGTAGCCGCCCGACTGGCGCACGACGGCCACGCCGCCCACGTCAACCAGTGCCCGGCGCAGCCGGGAGATGTAGCTGTGCAGCGTGGCGCGCGCCCTCGGCGCCGCCTCCGCGCCCCACACCCGCTCCACCAACCGGTCCACCGGCACCACCCGGCCCGCGTCGACCGCCAGCGCCGCCAGCACGCACCGCTGCCTGGGCGTGCCCAGCTCCACCGACCGCCCGTCGACCTCCGCGACCACCTCCCCCAACAGGCGCACCAGTGCCGCCACGCGAATCGCCCCCTGTTCCCCGGCCTCGGGTCGCCAGGCATAGCAGCCCGGCCCGTGCCGTGCGGGGGCCTTGCCGGCGGTTCACACGATCGGGTGTTGCGGAGAGGTGCAAGACCACCGCCCCCGGGCGCCGCCGGTTCACCCCCGATCACGAAGACCGCGCCGCGACCGCCGTGGGAGGTTTCGTCCGGTGAC
>NZ_JBHWIE010000158.1:0-16629 GCF_042732085.1 Actinosynnema sp. NPDC059797 | reverse complement strand
CGGGTGCGGGTGCCGTCACCCCGCCCCGGGCTCCTCACCGACCACAGTCAGAAGGCGACCCGGCTCCGGGGCCGCCTTCTCGCTGTTCGGGCAGGACGCGCGGGCCGGGGCCTCAGGCGTGGTCGCGCCGGTGGCCGCCCACGCCCTCGTCGTCCGCCCCGGACCAGAACGCCGGGTCGTACGGGGTGTCGGGCACGACCACCACCGCGTTCGGCGCCACCTCGGCGGGCCGCACCGACCGGGCGAACTCGGCGAGGTCGATCTCCAACCGCTCCACGCTGTTGACGACGCGGCGGGCGGCGGGGGTGTCGGCGCCGTCCGAGCGGAGGGAACCGACCCTCGTGCGCAGTCGCACGACGAGCCGCCGCAGCTCAGCCAACTCGTTCTCGGGCATTCATCTCCCCCTCGACGCGCATTCCCCGTGATCCGGCCAGGTCAACGCTAGGAACCGGTCGGCGGGCCGACAACCCCTAGGGTCCGGCGACCCCGGGTGCCGGCGAATAGGGGTTGTCGCGCGAGCGGCGCCCGACCGGGGTGGTCGGGCGCCGCTCGGGCGTGCCGGTCAACCGGGGTCCGTCACGGGACCGGGTACTCGGCCACGTACACCGGGGCGCCGGTCCTGGTCGTGTCGGCCGGGTCGCCGATGCCGTTGACCACGTGGTCGACGGTGCCCGCGCCCAGGTTGACGGTCATGACGTGGCGCAGCCTGACGCCCGGGGTCGTGGGCACCTCGAAGCCGTTCTCGGTGTGGATGCCCGGGTTGTTCTGGTTGAACACGTACACGCCGCCGCCGTGGAGGGTGTGCCTGCGCACGCGGTCGCCCACCTTGTACCCCGCCCAGCCCTCGACGGAGCCCTTCATCCAGTCCGCCTGCGTCGGCGGGTCGTAGGGCAGCTCGTTCTGGTACAGCACGGTGGTGCCGTCCTCGCCGTTCCACACGGTGTTGTGCCGCTGGAAGTGCTCGACGAACAGGCCCGTCGCGGTCACGCGGTCGCCGTTGACCACGACGCCCGTGCGGCCGGTGTTGGTGTTCCAGCGCTGGGTGTCGGTGAAGCCCTCGACGCCGTGGTCGGCCCGCCACACCCAGGTGTGGTCGATGAGCACGTCGTCGCTGTTGACCTCCAGCGCGGTGTCGGTCCTGCCGACGTGCGGCCCGCCGACGCGGAAGTACACGTCGGACAGCGTGGTCGGGTTGTCCGCAGAGGACCGGTCGCGGCCGTGCTCCTTCCCGACCCGCAGCAGCACCGGCGAGAGCTTCGTGCCGGCGTCGATGGTGACACCGGCGACGACGACGCCCGGCACGCCCGCGACGTCCAGCGGGACCGAGCCGTTCACGGCGGTGAGCGTGGCGTGCCCGATGCCGAGGACGACGGTGTCGGGGCGCCGGACCTCGATGCTGCGGGCGATGTCGTACACGCCAGGGGTCAGCAGCAGGTGCTTGCCCAGCAGCAGGGCGGTGTTGATCCTGCTGACGGGATCGCCGGGCCTGGCCACGTAGAAGTCCCGCAACGGGATCGTGCGACCGGGCGTCGGGCCGTTCGCCCACGACACGCCGCTGGTGTTCCGGCGGGCGGCGGGGACGCGGACGTTGTAGTCGCCCTCGGCGTCGACGAACAGGTACGGCTTCTCGCGGCTCACCGGGGTGGTGTCCAGCGTGGTGTAGGGCGGGTTCGGGAAGTCGGCGTCGTCGGGCGCGCCCACGACCCCGGAGAACACCTGGTTCCACACGCCGTTGGACCAGCCGGCGACCTCGCTGTTCCGGGTCAGCCACTGCTGCTGCGAGCCGTTGGTGACCACCGGGAGCCGGGAGTCGGCGATGAACCCGCCGCTGGCGTACTGCGGTCCCGCCGTGCAGTAGTCCATCAGCGACAGCGAGCCGCCCGTGACGTTGAGCCTGCGCATCGACACGGCCTGGGAGACCGCCCAGAAGTTCGCCGTGGAGCGGCAGCCGTCCTGGCCGGCGGCGTTGACGTTGACGGTCAGGTTGCCCAGGGTGCGCCAGAAGTTGACCAGGGCGAGGCAGTTGGCCGTGCCCCCCTCGGTCAGGCACCGGTTGTAGACCTCGACCTTGCCGTTGATGACGACGTCGGTGGGCGACGCGCCCAGGCCGGCGACCTCGGTGTAGTAGCCGACCTTGAGCTGGAGCGGCTGCTCGGCGGTGCCGTAGTGGCCGGGCTTGAACAGGTAGGCGTACCGCTCCGCGCCCATCTCGTCGTCGACCTGGGCGGCGTGCGCCTCGTCGAGCGCGGCCTGGATCTCGGCGACGGGCATGCCCGGGTCGAAGACCCTGACGTTCACGCCGAGGTCCTGCGTGCCGCGCCGCGGCTGGTCCGCGCTCGCGGCCGGGACGGTCACCGCGGTGCCGGCAGCCGTCGCCAGGACGATCCCTAGGGCGAACAACCTGCCAAAACGCGTGTGAGCGCTCTCACGAATGGGATGGCGTTCGATCGACATCGACCTGCCTCCGAGGGAGTGGGGACAACGGGGGACGCCCACCGCGAGAGCGCTCTCTCAGCGGTTCGTCGAGGTCGGGCGGCGGGCGGCGCGGTTGGCTATTTCTACTCCGTCGAACGCCTCGACGCCATGCCCTCCCGTCCCGGTCTTTCCCGGAATCCCGGGCGCCTCGCGGTGCCCGGCCCGACCCGGTCGACGCCCGGCGCCGGAGAACGGCGGCGCGGTCCGCCGGACGGTCGGGGCGGGGGTGGGACCGTTGCCCCGCACGGGAACCGGTCGCGCGGTGGACCCCGTCGGTCAGGCGCCGGTCGGGATGGCGACGCGCAGCGCGGTCGGACCGCCGACCGGGCTGTCCACCTCGGTCACGCCGTCGAACGCGGCGACGCGCTGCCGGATGCCCAGCAGGCCGGTGCCGAGCGCGTCGTCGGCGCCGCCGCGACCGTCGTCGGCGACCTCGACCCGGAGCACGCCGGCGTCGACGCCCAGCCGCACGGTGATCCGCGTGGCGCCGCTGTGCTTGACCGCGTTGGTGAGCGCCTCGGCCACCACGAAGTAGGCCGCCGCCTCCACCGCGGCGGGCAGGCGCGGCACCGGACCCTCGTCGTAGGAGCACGGGATCGCGCAGTGCGCCACCAGGGACGCCACCGCGCCGGTCAGGCCGCGGTCGGCCAGCACCGGCGGGTAGATGCCGCGCACCACGTCGCGCAGTTCCGCGAGCGCGTCGGAGGCCGCGTTCTGCGCGGTGAGCAGCATGGGCAGGGCCGCCCCGGGCTCGCGGCGCAGCGCGCGTTCCGCCATGCCCAGGTGCATCACGACCGCGACCAGGCGGTTCTGCGTGCCGTCGTGCAGGCTGCGCTCGATGCGGCGCAGCTCGTGGCCGTGCGCCTCGAGCGCTTCCGCGCGCGTCGCCGTGACCTCGGCCAGGCGCTCCACCAGCGACGGCTCGGGCGGCGCGAGCAACGCCGCCTCCCTCCTGGCGAACCAGCCCGCCAGGGGCGACACCAGGAACCAGCCCACCGCCCCGTAGGCGACGGCCGTGGCCAGCGCCACCACCGCGTCGCGCCACGAGGCCACCGGCAGGTCCAGCGTGGCCGTGACACCGGGCGCGAGCGGCCAGACCACCGTGACCACCGCGTTCTGCACGGCGGCGACGGGCGCGCCGACCGCGAACCCGCCCAGCAGCAGGCCGCCGGTGGCCTGGAAGAGCAACCAGGCGACGTCGCGGCGCGTGGCGGGGTTGCCCAGCACCGTCGCCAGGTCCCACCTGCCCGGCTCCGGCGGCGCGGGCACCGGCGTGCCGAGGAAGCGGCCGACGCGGCGGCGCTCGTGCGCCGCCAGCTCCCGGGCCACGCGGGCGACCCGGGGCAGCAGCGGGAGCGTGACGACCAGCGAGACGCACAGGAGCAGTCCGATGAGGACGGCCCACGACACCAGCCCCAGGACCGCGCCGACGGCGAGGAACCGCAGGCCCGGCAGCCGGGAGCGCAACGCGTGACCAATCATCCCTGCCGCTTTCCGGGTGTCGTGGGAGCGCCACCGATGATGGCACACGGTGGCCGGGCCGGGCCGTGCTCGCCGCCCCGCCGCCGCGCCCGACCCGCCCCCCGCCCTACCAGGGTGACGGTCGAGGCGCGGCACGGGCGCCGTGGTGGGATGTGCCCATGCGAATCGTCATCGCCGAGGACGACGCCCTGCTGCGGACGGGCCTCGAACTGCTGCTGCGCGCCGAGTCCCTCGACGTGGTGGCCGCCGTGCCCGACGCGGAGGAGTTCCTGGCGGCGGTCGAGGAGCACCGGCCCGACGTGGCCATCGTGGACGTGCGGATGCCGCCGACGCACACCGACGAGGGCATCCGGGCGGCCGTGGCGGCCAGGCGCACGCAACCCGACCTGGCCGTGCTCGTGCTGTCGGCCTACGTCGAGCAGGCCTTCGCCACCGACCTGCTCGCCCACGGCGCGGCCCGCCTCGGCTACCTGCTCAAGGAGCGGGTGGGGCGGGTCGAGGAGTTCCTGGACGCGCTGCACCGGGTCGCGGCCGGCGGCACCGCCGTGGACCCGGACGTCGTCGCCCAGCTCTTCGCCCGCACCCGGCCCGACACCCGGCTGGAGCGGCTCACGCCGCGCGAGCGCGACGTGCTGGCGCTGATGGCCGAGGGGCTGGGCAACACGGCCATCGCCACGCGGCTCGTGGTCACCGAGGGCGCGGTGCACAAGCACATCCGCAGCATCTTCGCGAAGCTCGACATGACGCCGTCCGACGAGGTCGACCGGCGCGTCGCCGCGGTGCTCCACTACCTGGAGAACTCCTGACCCGGGTCGGGTCGGTCCCGGGCGCGGGCTGAGCGCGGCGGCGGCCGCGCCCCGGTCGCCCGTGGCCCCGGGCGCCGGGGTGACCGCCGCCGCGGGCGTCACGCGCGCACCCCGATGACGTCCACGGGGCGCGCCCGCAGGGCCAGGCGGGTGGGGATGCCGACGGCGGCGAAGCCCAGGAGCGCGGTGACGCCGACGATCGCCAGGTACGCCAACGGCGGCACGGAGGGCAGCGGCGAGCCGGTCAGGCCGATGCTCACCCCGACCAGGGCCGGTGTCGCGGCGGCCGTGCCGACCACCACCGCGATGCCGACCACGAGCAGCGCCTCGACGCGCGTCATCCGCACCACCTGCCGCCTGCCGGTGCCGACCAGGCGCAGCAGCGCGAACTCCCGCGACCGCTCGGCCGTGGCCATGACGAGGGTGTTGACCACGGAGATCGCCAGGTAGCCCAGGACCACCAGCAGCGCGACCAGGCTGGTCCACGACTGCGCGTCGCGCCCGGCCTGACCGGCGGCCTCGATCGCGGCGCGGTCCTGGACCACGAGCCCGGGGAAGCGCTCGGCCAGCGCCGCCAGGCCGGGACCGGCGGAGCCGTCGGTGAGCACCAGCACCGAGTGGTCCAGCCTGGTGGTGGTGTGCGCGGCGAGGACGTCGCGGGGCAGCGTCACGTCGCCGAACCCCAGGCCCCGGTCGTACAGCGCGACCACGGTCGGCCGCACCGCCGTGCCGTCGCCCAGCCGCAGGGCGACCCGGTCGCCGACGCCGACGCCGATCGCCCCGGCGGCCGCCGCGCTGAGCGCCACGGCGTCGCCGCGCAGGGCGGTCAGGTCGCCCTCGCGGGGTCGCAGGTCGAGCGTGTCGCCGAAGCCGCCGCCGGGCAGGCCCTGCGCCGCGTACGCCGTGACCTGCGGGCCGCCGAGCACGGGCTGGTCGACGAAGACCTGGCTGCGCACCACCGGCGTGGCCTGGCGCACGCCGGGCACGGCGGCGATCGCCTCGGTCACCTCCGGCGCGAGACCGGCCGGGCCGGACACCACGAAGTCGGCCACCACCCCGTCGTCGGCCTGGGCGGCCGCCGCCGCGCTCACCGTGGTCTGGGTGAAGAGCTGCACCGACGCCGTGGCCACGGCGAGCACCATGGGGGTGACCACGGTGGCGAGCCGTCGCGCGTTGGCGGCGACGCCCTCCACCGCCAGGTGGCCGCCGACCGGGGACAGCGCCCGCAGCGGGCGGGCCAGCGCCCGGGCCACCCGGCCGACCAGCAGCGGGCCGAGCAGCGCCGCGCCGACCACCAGCAGCAGCGCCGACGAGGCGGCGGCCGCCGCGCCCAGGTCACCCGGCACGAACAGCGGCGTCGTCGCCACGCCCAGCCCCAGGACCACCGCGGCCTGCCCGGAGACGACGCGGGCGCGGCCCAGGCCCTCCGGTTCGACCGCCGCCTCGCGCAGCGCGTCCACGGGCGGCGCGGAGGCGGCGCGGCGGGCCGCGAACCACCCGGCGGCGCGGGCCGTGGCGATCACGAGCAGGACCGCGGCCAGCGGCGGCAGCGGGCTCAGCGCCAGGCCGAAGTCGGCCGGCAGCAGGCCCGCGCCGGCGAACGCGTCGCGCATCAGGTGCGCCGCCGCGAAACCGGGACCCGCGCCGAGCACCGCGCCCGCGCCCGCCGTGATCAGGACCTCCGCGCCGACGAGGCGGTGGACCTGGCGCGGTGTCGCGGCCACCGCGCGCAGCAGCGCCAGCTCCCGGGCGCGCTGCCGGATCGACAGGCCGAGCGTGCCCGCCACCACGAGCACCGCGACCAGCAGCGTGGTGCCCGCGAACGCCAGCGTCAGCGCCACCAGCTCCGAGCGGACCCGGCCGACGTCGGCGAACTCCGCGTCGCCGCGGGCGGCGCCGGTGCGGACCTCGGCGCCCAGGCCGGTCAGCGCGGCCGAGATCCGGCCGGCGAGGTCGTCCGGGTCCACGCCGGGCGCGGCCAGCACGCCGACGACGTCCACCTGGTCGGGGCGCCCGGACCGGGCGCGGGCCTGCTCGTCGGTGAGGAACAGGGCGGGCCGCCGCCCGGTGTCCACGCCGGTCGCCGCGGCGACCCCGGTCACCACGTGCGGTTCCGCCGCGCCGCCGAACGCCAGCGGCAGCCGGTCGCCGACGCGGGCGCCGACCCGGTCCGCCAGCACCGCGTCGAGCACCACCTCGCCGGGTCCGCGCGGCTCGACACCGTCTTGGAGCGCCAGCGGGGTCAGCGCCGCCGAGCTCCAGCCGAGCGCCACCGCGCCCGGCTCGCCCGGCACGACCACCGGCGCGGAGCTCTCCCCGACCGCGCGGGCCACGCCCGGTACCGCCGCGACCCGGGCCACCGCGTCGGCGGGCAGCGGTGCGCGCTCGCTCAGCGGCACGTCCAGGTCCTCGGCCACGGGCAGCGCGACCGGTCCCGAGACGACGACCGCCGCGCCCGCGTACCGCTGCGGGGCGACCCCGGCGCGCAACCCGGATTCGAACAGCACCCCCAGCGCGGTCAGCAGCGCCGAGGCGCACAGGACCGCGACGAACACGCCCGCGAAGCCGCCGAGCCGGTGGCGGATCGAGGCCAGTGCCAGCACCCGCACGGTCACCACTCCCCCAGCTGCGTCATGCGCTCGGCGATCGCCTCGGGCGACGGGTGGGCCAGCGAGCCCGCCAGCCCGCCGTCCCGGAGGAACACGACCTGGTCGGCGTACGAGGCGGCCAGCGGGTCGTGGGTCACCATCAGCACGGTCTGCCCGGTGCCGTCGACGACGTCCCGCAGCAGTTCCAGCACCTGCCTGCCGGTGCGGCTGTCCAGCGCGCCGGTCGGCTCGTCGGCCAGGACCACGTCCGGCCGGGTGATCAGCGCGCGGGCGATGGCGACGCGCTGCTGCTGGCCGCCGGACAGCTGGGCGGGCCGGTGGCCGAGCCGGTCGGCCAGGCCGACGCGCTCCACCACGTGCCGCCGCCAGGCCGGGTCGGGCGCGCCCGCGCCGAGCAGCAGCGGCAGCTCGACGTTCTGCTCGACGGTCAGCGACGGGACCAGGTTGTAGGCCTGGAACACGAAGCCGATCCGGTCGCGGCGCACGGCGGTCAGCCGCTTCTCGTCCAGCGCGGCCAGGTCGGTGCCGCCCAGCAGCACCGATCCCGACGTCGGCCGGTCCAGGCCGGCGGCGCAGTGCAGGAAGGTGCTCTTGCCGGACCCGGAGGGGCCCATCACGGCGGTGAAACCGCCGCGCGGCAGGTCGATCGACACGCCGTTCAGCGCGGTCACCGCGCGGTCGCCCGATCCGTACACCTTCGACACCGCGGACATCCTGATGGCCGGTCCACCGGTGGTGGCGCGCTCCGGCGCCTTCGTCTCGATCACGGTCATGACGCTAGGCAGCGCGGACGCCCGGGACGATCCACCGCGCTGCCCGGTTCGCGGTACAGCCTGCTGCACCACGCCGCCGCACCGCGGGGGCGCTGCGGTCGGCTCCGTCCACTGTGGTGTGACGGCGGCCCGGCCCGGCGAAAATGCCTCGCCCGGGTGGATACGCTGGTCCCGCGGCACCGTCCGCAGGCTCGGCATGGAGGCCCAGTTGTCCGCACAGTCGCCTTACGAACCGCTCCCCCCGCACGTCGACCTGCCTCGCGTCGAACGGGAGGTGCTGGACCTGTGGCGGGAGCGGGACGTCTTCGCCCGCAGCGTCGAGCGGACGGCCGGCGGCCCGGAGTGGGTGTTCTACGAGGGCCCGCCGACCGCGAACGGGATGCCCGGCACGCACCACGTCGAGGCCCGCGCGTTCAAGGACGTCTTCCCGCGCTTCAAGACGATGAAGGGCTTCCACGTGCCCCGCCGGGCCGGGTGGGACTGCCACGGGCTCCCGGTGGAGATCGCCGTGGAGAAGGAGCTCGGGCTGTCGGGCAAGCAGGACATCGAGCGCGTGGGCATCGAGGCGTTCAACGCCCGGTGCCGCGAGTCGGTCCAGCGCTACGTCGGCGAGTTCGAGGCCATGACCGAGCGGCTCGGCTACTGGGTCGACCTGTCGGACCCGTACTGGACGATGTCGCCCGAGTACGTGGACAGCGTCTGGTGGGCGCTGAAGCGGATCAGCGACGAGGGGCTGCTCGTCCAGGACCACCGGGTCGCGCCGTACTGCCCCCGCTGCGGCACCGGCCTGTCCGACCACGAGGTGGCCCAGGGGTACGAGACCGTCGTCGACCCCTCGGTCCACGTCCGGCTGCCGGTGGTCGGCGAGGTGGCCGGGCTGACCGGCGTGGACCTGCTGGTCTGGACGACGACGCCGTGGACGCTGGTGTCCAACACGGCGGTCGCCGTGCACCCGGAGGTCGCCTACGCCGTGGCCCGCACGCCGCGCGGCACGTTCGTGGTGGCGGAACCGCTGGTGGGGGCCGTGCTCGGCGAGGGGGCCGAGGTGCTGGCCGCGCTGTCGGGCGCGGACCTGGCGGGCACCCGCTACCGGCCGCCGTTCGACCTGGTCGACGTGCCCGACGCGCACCTGGTCATCACCGCGGACTACGTGACCACCGAGGACGGCACCGGCCTGGTGCACCAGGCGCCCGCGTTCGGCGCCGACGACCTCGCGGCGGGCCGCGCCCACGGCCTGCCCGTGGTCAACCCGATCGGGCCGGACGGGCGCTTCCTGGCCGACGTCGGCCTGGTCGGCGGGATGTTCTTCAAGGACGCCGACGCGGTGCTCACCGCCGACTTGGCGGCGCGCGGCCTGCTGTTCCGGTCCCAGGAGCACGAGCACCAGTACCCGCACTGCTGGCGCTGCCACACCCCGCTCATGTACTACGCGCAGCTGTCCTGGTACGTCCGGACCACGGCCAGGCGCGCCGAGCTGCGCCGCGAGAACGAGCGCACCAACTGGCAGCCCGAGCACATCAAGCACGGCCGCTTCGGCGACTGGCTGGACAACAACGTCGACTGGGCGCTGTCGCGCAACCGCTACTGGGGCACCCCGCTGCCGGTGTGGCGGTGCGCCGACGGGCACACCACGTGCGTGGGCTCCCGCGCGGAGCTGGGCGGGCTGGCCGGGCGGAACCTGTCCGGGCTCGACCCGCACCGCCCCCACGTCGACGAGGTGACCTTCCCCTGCCCGGAGTGCGGCGCGCGGGCGACGCGGGCGCCCGAGGTCGTGGACGCCTGGTTCGACTCCGGCTCGATGCCCTTCGCCGGGCTCGGCTACCCCTACGTCGAGGGCAGCGTCGAGCGGTTCGAGAGGAGCTACCCGGCCCAGTTCATCTGCGAGGCGATCGACCAGACCCGGGGCTGGTTCTACACCCTGATGGCCATCGGCACCCTGGTGTTCGACCGCTCGGCGTACGAGAACGTGGTCTGCCTCGGGCACATCGTGGCCGAGGACGGCCGCAAGATGAGCAAGCACCTGGGCAACGTCATCGAGCCCGTCCCGCTGATGGACCGGCACGGCGCGGACGCCCTGCGGTGGTTCATGCTCTGCTCCGGCTCGCCGTGGTCGCCGCGGCGGGTGGGCGACGCGCCCCTGGAGGAGATCGTCCGCAAGGTCCTGCTGACCTACTGGAACACCGCCGCCTTCTTCACCCTCTACGCCGGGACCGCCGGGTGGACCCCCGGCACGCCCGTCGCCGCGGACCGGCCGGTGCTCGACCGGTGGGTCCTGGCCGAGCTGGACCACCTGGTCGGGGGCGTGGACGACGCGCTGGAGTCCTTCGACACCGCCGGCGCGGGACGCCTGCTCGCGCAGTTCGTCGACGACCTGTCGAACTGGTACGTGCGCCGCTGCCGCGCGCGGTTCTGGGAGGGCGACCCCGGCGCGCTGGCCACCCTGCACCGGTGCCTGCACGTCCTGACCAGGCTGCTCGCGCCCTTCGTCCCCTTCGTCACCGAGCACGTGTGGCAGCGGGCGATCCGGCCGGGCGACGCGGGCGAGCCCGACTCCGTGCACCTGGCGACCTGGCCGGGGCGGGACCCGTCGTCGGCCGACGACCGGCTGCGCGCCGACGTGGCGCTCACCCGTCGGCTGGTCGAGGCGGGGCGGGCGGCGCGCAAGGCGGCCAAGGTCCGCAACCGGCAGCCGCTGCGGCGGGCCCTGATCGGCGTGCCCGGCGGCGCGGAGCTGCCGGCGGAGCTGGTCGCCGAGGTCGCCGACGAGCTGAACGTCCGCGAGGTGACGCCGCTGGCGCAGGCGGGCGAGGTCGTCGAGGTGACCGCCAAACCCGACTTCCGCGCGCTGGGCAGGCGGTTCGGGCCGCGCACCCAGCGGGTCGCCCGCGCGATCACCGCCGCCGACGACGCCGCGCTGGCCGCCGCGCTGAGGGCCGACGGGCGGGCCACCCTCCGCGTGGACGACGAGGACGTCACCGTCCTCCCGGACGACGTGCTGCTCAACGAGGTGCCCCGCAGCGGTTGGGCGGTGGCGGGCCGGCAGGACGTGACGGTCGCCCTGGACACGGCGGTCACGCCGGAACTGCGCCGGGCCGGCCTGGCGCGCGAGGTCGTCCGGCTGGTGCAGGCGGCGCGGAAGGAGGCGGGTCTGGAGGTGACGGACCGCATCGTGCTGTCGTGGGCCGCGGAGGGCGAGACCGCCGAGGCGCTGCGCGAGCACGAGCGCGACCTCGCCGACGCGGTGCTGGCGGTCGCCGTCACCGGGCACCCGCTCGACGGGGCGCCCGAGGGGGCCGCGGGCGGGGTGCCCGAGGGGGCCGCGGGCGGGGTGCGGGTGGACGAGGACCTCGGGGTGCGGCTGTGGCTGGCCAAGGCGGACGCCGGCACGCCGTGAGAGGTCGGGTGCTGCGCCTCACCGGTGGCCGGCGGGGTGTCCTCGAGCAGGAACCCGGCCGCGCCGGCGCGCAGGGCCCGCAGCACGTGCTCGTCGGCGTCGAACGTCGTCAGGACGACCACCCCGGCCACGCTACCGACCCGGCCGGCTGTCGGGGCGCGGTTCGCGGCGGACCACGCCGAAGTCGGGGAGGCGGGGGACTTCCGCCGACCGCCCGGCAGGGGAGACGCGACCTCGGTCGGGGTCGGGGTACTTCCGTCGGCCGCGCGGCTCGGGACCCGCGACCCCGGTCGGCGCGGGAGGTCCCGACGACCGATGCCCGGGAGCGGTCGCCGCGCATGGCGTCGAGGCGTGCGGAAGACCTTGCGGCTGTTCGGGTTGCTGCTGGTGGCCACGGGGATCAGCGGGACCGTCGACCACCTGGCCGCCCAGCCCTTCATGGGCGTCGTGCTCAACGCCTTCAACCGGTGGGTCGTGCCCCGCGTGGACTTCCCGGCCGGGTACGAGGTCTTCGCCAACCCGACCCTCGCCGCCGCGGGCGTCGTCGTGGTGGTGGCCGCGGGTCAGGTCACCCGGGATCGAGGCGTGACGCGGGCCGGCGCCGCGCTCAGGCGAAGTTCTGGGTGACGGCCGAGCAGCCGGGGCAGGTCGTGTCGGCCTCGTCCGGCACGCCCAGCTCCGCGTACCCCGCCCGCGCCGCCCGCCACGACGGCGCGGCCGCGGCGTGGTCGCCCGCCGCGCACTCCGCCCGTGCCGCGCCGTGGTGGGCGCGGGCCCGGTGGTAGCGGTCGTCGGTCTGCGCGGCCTGCCGGAAGTACCACAGCGCCCGCCGCGGCCTGCCGGTCGCCAGGGCCAGTTCGCCGAACTCCAGCAGCGCCCCGGCGCGCAGCCGCGGGTCGTCGACGGCGTCGGCGATGGCCAGCGCCACCTCCGACTGCGCTTGCGCCTCCTCGTGGCGGCCCAGTTGCCGCAGCACCGAGGCCAGCCCGCACCGGCACTCGCCCTCGTGGCGCTGGTCGCCCAGCTCGCGGAACCGGTCCAGGGCGTCGCGGTGGTGCCCGAGCGCCCGGTCGAGGTCGCCCAGCCGGTCGTGGACGTGCCCGAGGTTCAGGGTCGTGGCGGCCCGGCTGAAGCGGTGGCCCAGCTCGTCGGCCAGCGCCTGCGCCAGCAGGCAGTGCTCCAGCGCCTCCGCGTCGTGCCCCAGGCGCAGGTGGAAACCCGCCACCGCGTTGTGCGCCACGAGGTCGCCGAGCGGGTCGTCCAGCCCCCGCCGGAGCCGCAGCACCCGTTCGCCCTGCTCGACCGCGTCCCGGTAGCGGCCGGCCAGGTAGTGGACGATCGCGGTGTTGGTCAGCGTCCGCACCACGCCCGTCCGGTCGCCCAGCTCCTCCCGCAGCGCGAAGGCCCGCTGGTAGTGCTCCAGCGCGGTGTCGTGCCGCCGGGCCGTGTAGTGCGCGGTGCCCAGGCTGTTGAGCAGCTCGGCCTCGGCGCGCCGGTCGCCCAGCACGCGCGCCGAGGCCAACCCCACCAGGTGGGTGGCGACCCAGTCGTCGACCAGGCCGCGGGTGAACATGTGCCGCCACAACGCGTGCGGCAGCCGCCAGGCGTGCTCGTGCAGCCCGGCCTCGGCCGCGAACCGGCAGGCGGCCACCAGGGCGGGCCACTCGGCGTCCAGCCACGCCACCGCCGCCGCGTGGTCGGGGAACCCGCCGGCGCCCGTGCCGCCGGTCTCCACCGCGCGGGCGGCGGCGGTCGCCCGGTCGACGTAGCGGTCCAGCACCCGGACCGCGGCCCGGTCGCGCTCCTCCGCGCCCGCCTGCTCGACGGCGTACGCGCGCAGCAGGTCGTGCGGCCGGAACCGGTCGAGCCCGCTCTCCTCCAGCAGGTGGCCGGACACCAGGAGCGCCAGCGCGCGGCGGGCGTCCTCGACGGGCAGGTCCGCCGCGACGGCCGCGGTGTCGGCGTCGAAGTCGGGTCCGGGCAGCGCGCCCAGCGAGCGGAACACCAGGGCGGCGGTCGGCGGCAGCACCCGGTAGGACCAGGAGAACACCGCGCGCACGGTGGCCGACGGGTCGTCGGACTCGGACAGCAGGTCCAGCCGCCGCGCCTCGTCGGCCAGCCGGTCGGCCAGGTCCGCCAGGCCGACCGACGGGCGGCGCGCGGCGCGGTGCGCGGCGATCCGCAGCGCCAGCGGCAGCCCGCCGCACAGCCCGACCAGGCGGGCCGCCGCGCCCGGCTCGTCGGCCACGCGCGCCGGGCCGACCACGCGGCGCAGCAGTTCGAGCGCGTCCCGCTCGGGCAGCGGCAGGACCGGGACGACCCGCGCGCCGTCCCGGGTGGCCAGGCCCACCAGCTCGTCCCGGCTGGTCAGCACGACCGCGCAGCCCGCGGCGCCGGGCAGCAGCGGCCGGACCTGCTCGGCCGACCGCGCGTTGTCCAGCACGAGCAGCAGCCGGCGGCCCGCCACCAGCGAGCGGAACAGGTCGGCGCGCTCCACCTCGTCCTCGGGCACCCGCTGCGGGTCGACGCCCAGGGCGCGCAGGAACCTGGCGAGCACCACCCGGGTCGGCACCGGGTCGTCGGCGGAGTGGCCGCGCAGGTCGGCGTGCAGCTGGCCGTCCGGGAACCGGTCGACGACCCGGTGCGCCCAGTGCAGCGCCAGCGCCGTCTTGCCCACGCCCGGCGCGCCCACCAGCGCGACCACCACCGGCGCGGCGCCCGCCCCGTCGAGCAGGTCGTCCAGCGCCCGCAGGTAGTCCTCGCGGGCGGTGAACCCCCCGACCGGCGCGAGCAGCTGCCGGGGCGTCGGCACCGGCTCGGCCGCGTCGGCGGGGAGCCTTTCGTGGACCTGCCGCAGCGCCGCGCCGCCCGGGGTGTCCCGCAGGTCCCGGACCAGCCGTTCGGCCTCGTCGCGCCGCCCCGACCGGTGCAGGGCCGGCACCAGCGCCCTGGCCAGGCGGACCCGGTCCCGGTGCGCCGCCACCGCGTCGGCCAGCTCGGCCACCACCTCGCGGTGCCGGCCCAGGTCGAGGTCGGCCTCGAAGCGGTCCTCCAGCGCGGTGAGGCGCTCCTCGGCCAGCAGCGCGGCGAGCCGCCGGACCAGCGGGCCGCGGGCCGCGCCCGCCAGGGGTTCGCCGCGCCACAGCGCCAGGGCCTCGCCCAGCAGGCGCCGGCGGGCGGCGGGGTCGGCCGCGTCGCGGGCCCGCGCGACCAGCGCCCGGAACCGGTGCGCGTCGACCGCCTCGGGCGCGACGTCGAGCCGGTGGCCGTCGGCCGTGGCGACCAGCGCCGCGCCGTGGTCGCCGAGCAGGTCGCGCACCCGGTCGAGGCAGGACCGGACGACGGCGGGCGCGTCCGCCGGCGGCTCGTCCCACAGGGCCTCCGCGAACCGCTCCTCCGGCACGGGCCGGGGCGCTTCGCAGGCCAGCACCGCCAGCACCGCCGACACCGCCGGCACCGACCGCGGTCCCGGGTCGGCGACCGCGACGCCACCGACCTCCACCGGCCCGAGGACGCCCAGCCGCAGCACCTGGTCCAGTGACGAGGGCGCGGCGCCACCGGGGCGAGGCGGGACGAGGGCGGGGTCGGCGGTGAGGATCCGCTGGTGCAGCCGCCGCAGCTCGGGGCCGGGGTCGACGCCCAGCTCCTCGGCCAGCCGCGCGCGCACCAGCTCGTGGTGGGCGAGGGCGTCGGCGGTGCGGCCCGACAGGTGCAGCGCCAGCACGAGCTGCCCGGCCAGGCGCTCGTCCAGCGGGTGGGCCGCCGCGCGGTCCGGGAGCACGGCGGTCAGCTCGGCGTGCCGGCCGTGGCGCAGCATGAGGTCGGCGTGGTCCAGCTCGGCGTTGTGGCGCTGCCGCTCCAGCGCGCCGCGGGCGGCGACCAGCCACGGGGTGTCCAGGCCGGCGAACGGTTCGCCGCGCCACAGCCCCAGCGCCCGCTCCAGCAGCGCCATCCGCCGCTCGTCCGGTCCCGTGCGCGCCCGACCCACCAGGTCGCGGAAGAGGTGGACGTCCACCGCCGAGGGGTCCGCGGTGAGCACGTACCCGGCGGACGCGCGCTCGACGGCCACGTCCTCGACGGCCGACAGCACGCCGCGCAGGCGGTGGAGGTAGCCGTACAGGGTGTTGCGGGCCCGGCGCGGCGGCCGGTCGGCCCACACGCGGTCGACCAGCTCGTCGACGGTCACCACCCGGTTCGCCTCGACCAGCAGCACGGCCAGCACGGTGCGCTGCCGCGCGTGCCCCAGGGCGAGCGGCGTGCCGTCCAGGAACGCCTCGACGTTCCCGAGCAGCCTGAACCGCACTCCCGATCCCCCTCGCCAGGACGCGCGCCGCGGCCGGGACCGCACGCGTTCACGTGCGACTCACCTTACCGGGGCGCGCGACCCGGAAACCGCGTGAGCGGCGTCAGGACAGCTCCTTGCCGAACAACAGCTTCCAGGGCATCAGCGCGGATTCGAGCTGCACCGCGAAACTCATCTTGGAGCTGCCGACGACGCGCTCCTCGAACCTGATCGGGACCTCGACGATGCGCATGCCGTGCTTCACCGTGCGGTGGTTCATCTCGACCTGGAACGCGTAGCCGTTGCTCCGCACCGAAGCGAAATCGATCTTCCGCAGGGTGGCCGCGTGCCACGCCTTGAAACCGGCGGTGGCGTCTTTCACGCCCAACCGCAGGATCGCGTTGACGTAGAAGTTCGCCCACGCGGACAACAGCTTGCGGTGCCACGGCCACTCGCCGGCGACCGAACCGCCCGCGACGTAGCGGGAGCCGATCACGACCGCCGCGTCCGAGTCCGCCAGGGCGCGCACCATCGCGGGCAGGGCGCCCGCCGGGTGCGACAGGTCGGCGTCCATCTGGACCACCACGTCCGCGCCGCCGTCCAGGGCCTTCCCGATGCCCGCGACGTAGGCGCGCCCCAGGCCGTCCTTCTCCGTGCGGTGCAGCACCTCGACCGGGACCGGCCCGTCGGCCGCGAGGGCGTCCGCGACCTCGCCCGTGCCGTCGGGCGAGTTGTCGTCGACGACCAGGACGCGCAGGTCGGGCAGCCCGAGACCGGCGAGCGAGTCGACCAGCTTCGGCAGGTTCTC
>NZ_JBHWIE010000157.1:0-16744 GCF_042732085.1 Actinosynnema sp. NPDC059797 | reverse complement strand
CCACCGCTGGCTGCTCCCGTCCTCCGCCCTGGGCGGCGCGGTGCTGCTGACGTTCGCCGACGTCGTCGGCCGCGTCGTGACCCGGCCGGAGGAGATCGACGTCGGCATCATCACCGCGTTCGTCGGCGCGCCGTTCTTCATCTGGATCGTCCGCCGGCAGAAGGTCCGCGCACTGTGAACGCCACGACGCCCGCCGCCGCTTCCCCCGCGACCGCCTCTCCCGCGACCGCCTCCCCCGCGACCGTCGCCCTCGTGGTCCGCACGAGGGTCCGCCAGGCCCGGCGGCGCCGCCTCGTGGTCGCGCTGCTCACCGCGCTCGTCCTGGTGGCCATGGCGGTGTCGCTCATGGTCGGCCAGCGCTCCTACCCGCCGGGCGACGTGCTCGCCGTGATCCTCGGCGAGCAGGTGCCGGGCGCGTCGTTCACGGTCGGGCGCCTGCGGCTGCCGCGCACGGTGCTGGCGGCGCTCGTCGGGCTCGCCTTCGGCCTCGGCGGCGTGACCTTCCAGACCATGCTGCGCAACCCGCTGGCCAGCCCGGACGTCATCGGGGTCAGCGCGGGCGCCAGTGCCGCCGCCGCGTTCGCGATCGTCACGCTCTCGCTGTCCGGCCCCGCCGTCGAGGTCGCCGCCATCGTCGCGGGCCTCGGCGTCGCGCTGCTCATCTACCTGCTGTCCTACCGGGACGGTGTCGCGGGCACCCGGCTGATCCTGATCGGCATCGGGATCGCCGCCGTGCTGGACAGCGCCATCAACTGGGTGCTCAGCGGTGCCGGCCAGTGGGACCTCCAGCAGGCGCTGCGGTGGCTCACCGGCAGCCTCAACGGCGTCGCGTGGTCGGACGTCGTCCCGGTCCTGTGCGCGGTGCTCGTCCTCGGGCCGCTGCTGCTGGCCCAGACCCGGGCGCTGGCCACCACGCGGCTCGGCGACGACGCCGCCTCGGCGCTGGGCGTGCGCCTCGGCGTCACCAGGGTCGTCGTGATCGTCTGCGCGGTCGGGCTGATCTCGTTCGCGACGGCGGCCACCGGGCCGATCGCCTTCGTCGCGTTCCTGTCCGGGCCGATCGCCGCCAGGCTGGTGGGCCCGAGCGGGTCGCTGGTGCTCCCGGCGGCGCTGGTCGGCGCGCTGCTGGTGCTCGTGGCCGACTTCACCGGCCAGTTCCTGCTGGGCGCGCGGTACCCGGTCGGCGTCGTCACCGGGGTGCTGGGCGCGCCGTACCTGATCTACCTCATCATCCGCACCAACCGCGCCGGAGGCTCGCTGTGACCACCACCCACAGGCTCGCGGTGGAGGAGCTGACCATCGGCTACGGCGACCGCGCGGTCATCACCTCGCTGGACCTGGTGATCCCGCCGGGCGAGATCACGGTGATCGTCGGGGCGAACGCCTGCGGCAAGTCGACCCTGCTGCGCTCGATGTCCCGGCTGCTCGCCCCGAAGTCGGGCCGGGTGCTGCTGGACGGCAAGCTCGTCCACCGCACGCCCGCCAGGGAACTGGCCCGCACCCTGGGCCTGCTGCCCCAGTCGCCGCTGGCCCCGGAGGGCATCACGGTCGCCGAGCTGGTCGGCCGGGGACGCCACCCGCACCAGGGCATCCTGTCGCGCTGGAGCAGGGAGGACGACGCGGCCGTGGCGGCGGCCTTGGAGGCGACCGCGACGGCGGACCTGGCCGACCGCTCCGTGGACGAGCTGTCCGGCGGCCAGCGCCAGCGCGTCTGGATCGCGATGGTGCTCGCCCAGCAGACCGACCTGCTGCTGCTGGACGAGCCCACCACGTTCCTGGACGTGAGCCACCAGATCGAGGTCCTGGACCTGCTGACCGACCTCAACCGGCTGCGCGGCACGACCATCGTCATGGTGCTGCACGACCTCAACCTGGCCGCGCGCTACGCGGACCACCTCATCGCGCTCGCCGGCGGCGGCCTGCACGCGGCGGGCACCGCCGAGGAGGTCCTCACCGCGGAGGGCGTGCGCGCCGCCTTCGGGCTCGACTGCCGGATCATCGTCGACCCCGTCTCCGGCAAGCCCCTCATGCTCCCGGTGGGCAAGCACCACACCCTCGCCGCCGAGGACGTCCCCGAGGGCGCGGCGCCGGCGCGGTGACCGCTCAGGCCGGTTCGGCCGGGCAGGCGAGGTCGTGCCGGGGGCGTTCGCCGGGGCCGGTGGCGCTGTCGAGCAGGGACCGGTCGCCGTGGTCCGGGAACATCGTGGTGCAGACCGAACCCGGGTTAGGTGCCGTAGGAGGTGCCGGAGCAGGACACCTCCGCCTCGCCCGGCGCCTCGCGGGTCCGGTCCACGTCGCACGCCGTGTTGGCCGTGGTGATGTGCGGCAGCAGCCACGCCGTCGCCGACGAACCGCACCGTCGCCGGGGTGGTCGCGGTGGCGAGGAGGGCGGCCAGGAGGAGCCCGCGCGTCGCGCCCCTCATCGGCGGGGCTCCCAGCGGAAGAGCCGGGAGGCCAGGGCGACGGCGACGACGACCCAGGCCAGGGTGGGCGCGAGCAGGAGCAGCGAGTCGGTGAGGGCGACGCCGCCGTCCCAGGCGTTGACGGCCAGTTCGGTGGCCGAGCCGCCGGGCAGCAGCCGCTTGAGCAGGGTCAGCTCCTCGGTGCCGGTGATGCCGACCCAGGTGGCGACGGCGATGGCGCCGAGGCTGACGGGCAGGGTGGTGACCTGGGCGTGCTCCGGGGAGTTGGTCAGGCCGGCGGTGGCCAGACCCAGCCCGACCATCATGGCCACCGTCGCCAGGACGGCCACCGCGAGCAGGCCGGCGTCGTCCGGCGGGCCGGTGACCGCGCCCAGCACGGTCAGGATCACGGTCACCTGCACCAGCGAGAGGGCGGTGACCGGCAGCACCAGCCCGGCCAGGATGCCGGCGTCGCCAGCCGCCGTGGAGCGCAGGCGCTTGAGGAACAGGTTCTGCCTGCGCGAGGCCAGCGTGGTCACCGCGCTGGTGTAGAGGCCGAACGCGCCCACGGTGAACAGCACGATCGCGGCGATGTAGCCGAGGCTGCCGAGCGCCGCGAAGACCTCGTGCTGGTGGATGAAGAACGCGCTGACCACGACCGGCACCACGAAGCTGTTGATCAGCACCGACCGGTTGCGGAAGACCTGGATCAGCTCGCCACGAGCGATCGAGAGCATGACGGGGTTCCCTCCTGGGATCGGGTGTGGTCGTTCAGCCGTCGATGGCGCGGAAGACGTCGTCGAGCCGGGTCGGGCCCGCCTGGAGGGCGCGCAGCTCCACCTCGTGGTCCCGCGCCCACCGCAGCAGGGCGAACAGGTCCTCCTGGAGGGCGAAGGTCTCGACGAGGAACGTCCCGTCGCCCTCGCGCACGGCGCCCGCCGGCGCCTCGGTCGCGGAGGGCGGGAGGCCGAAGCGGATCCGGGCCGGCAGGGTCCGGGTCAGCTCCGCGACGGTGCCCTCCCGGTGGAAGGCGCCCCGGTGCATCAGGCCGATGCGGTCGGCGCGCTGCTGCGCCTCCTCCAGGTAGTGCGTGGTGAGCACGATGGTCGAGCCGTCCTCGCGCAGCCTGTCCACCGCGTCCCACAGCGCGTCCCGGGACTGGATGTCCAAACCGGTCGTCGGCTCGTCCAGGAACACCAGTTCCGGTGCGCCGTACACGGCGGTGGCGAAGTCCAGCCGCCGCTTCTCGCCGCCGGACAGCTGGGACACCTTCGTGTTCGCCTTGCGGGTGAGGTCGACGACGCCGAGCACCCGCTCGACCCGGTCGGCGCGCCGGGTGAGGTCGCCGATCAGCCGGACGGACTCCGCCACGGTCAGGTCCGGCGAGAACCCGCTCTCCTGGAGCATGATGCCCATCCGCGGCCGCACGGCGGCCCGGTCCGCCGGGCTGTGGCCGAGCACCCGCACCGTGCCCGACGTGGGCGCGCGGTGGCCCTCGACGGCCTCCAGGGTCGAGGTCTTGCCCGCGCCGTTCGTGCCGAGCAGGGCGTAGAACTCGCCCCGCCCCACCTGGAAGGACAGGTCCTTGACGGCGTGGAAGTCGCCGTACGCGACGTTGAGCCGGTCCACGTCGATGACGGGTGTCGAAGTCATGCCCCGATTCCACCGGCGCCGGGGGAAGACCGGCAGTGAGACCACGTCATCGGGCCGCGTGACATTTCCCGGGGGAAGATGTGACGTGGTGTCACTGGTGCCCCGCCACCGGTCGGCACGATGCTGGGCGGCAGAACCCGCCGGCCGACCCCGGAGGGAACCTGCCCAGAAGGAACCTGCCCAGAGGAACCTGCCCAGGGGAACCCCGCCCGGAGGAAGAACCACATGCGACGCAGACCGCCGAGCGACCCGGCCGACACCGAGCCGGCGCGGTGGCAGCTGCGCAGGATCAACCTCACCATGTTCCTCCCGCTGCTCGCCGTCGCCGGGACCATCTCGGTGGCGAGCTACGCCCGGACCTGGTGGGAGGCCGCCGTCCTCGGCGCGGGCGTGGTCGCGGCCGTGGTCTCCTTCAGCCGGTGGGCGGCGGGCGACGTGCTGCGCGTCGCGCTCCCCTGCCTGGTCGTCGTCGCGGCGGTGTGGCCCTTCGCCGTGCTGGTGGTCGGCAGCCCGGTGGCGTTCACCGGCGTGGCCTGCGTGGGTTCCTACGTCATCCCCCAGCTCTCGCGCCGCCGGGTCGCGGCCACCGCCGCGCTCGTCGCCTACGTCGGCGCGGTGGGCGCGACGCGGCTGCTGGTGCCGCACGAGGACGTGTCCGACGTGCTGTTCCGGTTCGTCCTCGTGCCCACCGGCGTCACCGCGGCGATGGTCGGGTTGATGTTCCCCAACAAGAGGTTCTACGACGTCGTCGACGAGCTGGAGGAGGCGCGGGACCGGGAGGCGGAGCTGGCCGTCATCCGCGAGCGCGTCCGGTTCGCCGGCGACCTGCACGACATCCAGGGCCACACCCTGCACGTGGTGAAGCTGAAGACCGCGCTCGCCCGGAAGCTGGTGGACAGCGACACCGAGCGGGCCAAGCAGGAGCTGCGGGAGATCCACGCCCTGGTCAGCGACACCATCACGCAGACCAAGGAACTCGCCTACGCGCAGCGGCGGCTCAACCTCTCCGCCGAGCTGGAGAACGCGCGGAACCTCTTCGAGGCCGCGGGCATCCACGTGCGCGTCGACCGCGAAGGGGACGTCGAGCCGGGCGCGGGCGAACTGCTCGGCCTGGTCCTCCGCGAGACGACCACCAACGTCCTGCGCCACGCCCAGGCGACGCGGGTGCGGATCACCCTGTCGGCGTCGAGCATCACCATCGTCAACGACGGCGCGCCGCGCACGCCGCCGCCCGAGCTCCGGGGGCTGGCCGCGCTGCGGCAGCGCGTCGCCGCCCACGGGGGCGAGCTGGCGGTCGAGCAGGCGGACGGCCGGTTCGTCACGGCCGCGGCGTTCCGCCCCGCGGCCCGGGAGGACCGATGACCACGGTGGTGCTCGCCGACGACGAGGTCCTGCTCCGCAAGGCCCTGGCCGCGCTGCTCCCGCTCGAAGGCGAGATCACCGTGCTCGCCGAGGCGGCCGACGGGGCGACCGCCGTCGAAGCCACCCTGCGCCACCGGCCCGACGTGCTCGTCATCGACCTGGAGATGCCCGGTGTGGACGGTCTCGGCGCGGTGGCGGAGATCCGCCGCACCCGGCCCGACCAGGTCATCCTCATGCTCACCCGGCACGCCAAACCCGGGGTGCTCCGCAAGGCCCTCAAGCTCGGCGTCCAGGGCTTCGTCAGCAAGTCGGCCGAACCGGCGCACATCGTCGCCGTCATCGCCACCCTGCACGCCGGCAAGCGCTGGATCGACCCGGACGTGTCGGCGCTGGCCGTCGTCGACGACTGCCCGCTCACCGACCGGGAACTCGACGTGCTGCGCGCCACCCGCGACGGCTACTCGGTCGCCGACATCGCGGGCCGGCTGCACCTCGCGGAGGGCACCGTCCGCAACTACCTGTCCAACGCGATGCAGAAGACCCAGACCCGGACGCGGCACGAAGCCGCCCGGTACGCGCGCGAACACGACTGGCTGTGAGGCCCGGGGAGTCGCCCCTCCGCCCCCGGCCGCCGTTCCCGTCCCACAACGCCGTCGGGCCCGCCGGTGGGAACCGGCGGGCCCGAGTGGTTCGGTGGCGTCGCGTCAGCTGTGAGCGCGGTGGCCCCGGCTGGTGACCAGGTGGTAGATGGCCAGCACCACGATGGAGCCGAGGATGGCCAGCAGCCACGTGCTCAGGTCGAAGAAGCTGCCGATGTCGGAGCCGAAGATCGCTCGGCCGATGAAGCCGCCGAGGATGGCGCCCACGATGCCCAGCAGCATGGTGATGATGATGCCGCCCGGGTCCCGGCCGGGCATGATGGCCTTCGCGATGGCGCCGGCGACGAGACCCAGAATGATCCAACCCAGGATGCCCACGGTGCTTCCTTGTCCTCGTGCCACGCCGACTCTGCGATGCGGCGTGATCGTTGGCGACACCGGGATGCCCACCTCAACCGGATTTCACACCCGTGTCGGGTGGATCACAGCGAGCCGCACCGCGCCCACCACCGCCGGCGGGTGACCGACCGGCTCCTACCAGGCATTTCTCCCGGATTCCCCGAAGCGCGCGACGAGCGGTTCGCGGTCGTCGGCGACGGCCCTGGGACACGCGCGCCACCTTTATTGACTGCTCGGTCCAGATCAGGCAGGGTTATGGACGTTCCAGTCCATAACTCCGGGAGGTGGGCGGCGTGGCCGTCCTGAAGGGCAAGGTCGCCGTGGTCACCGGCGGCAGCAGCGGCATCGGGCTCGCGATCGCACGGGCGTTCCGCGACGAGGGCGCGAGGGTGTTCATCACCGGCCGCCGCGAGGGAGCGCTCGACGCGGCCGTCGCCGAACTCGGCGAGGAGGTGACCGCCGTGGTCTGCGACTCGTCCGTGCCCGCCGACCTCGACGCCCTCTACGAGACCGTCCGCGAGCAGGCCGGGCACGTCGACGTCGTGGTCGCCAACGCCGGCATCGGCATCGAGGCCGCACTGGGCGAGATCACCGAGGAGCAGGTCGACGCCCTGTTCGCCACCAACGTCAAGGGGACGATCTTCACCGTCCAGAAGGCGTTGCCGCTGCTGCGCCCGGGCGCCTCCGTCATCCTGACCGGCTCGATCGCCGCGACCCGCCCCCAACGCGGTCTCGAGGTCTACGGGGCGACGAAGGCCGCGGTGCACAACCTGGCCCGGGGTTGGGCGCACAGCTCGCTCCGGTACGGCTTCCGGGTCAACGTGCTCTCGCCGGGCATGGTCCCCACCCCGGGCATGCTCGACCTCGTCCCCGCGGAGGCCCGGGAACAGGCCAGGGGGACCATCCCCCTGGGCCGGCTCGGCACACCCGAGGAGATCGCCGCGGCCGCCGTGTTCCTGGCCTCGGACGCCTCGGGCTACGTCAACGGCTCCGAGCTGGACGTCGACGGGGGCGTCGCGCGGGTCTGACGCCCTCCCGCGCCGTCGTCCGGTGACCCGTCGGGCACCGCCCGGCGTCGCGGCGGGGGCAGCAGTCGCGCCAGGGCGGACTCGGCCACGGCGGCGAGCGCGTCCACGCCCATGCCCGTCCGCCCGAGCGCGACCACGCCGAGCTGGGCGGCGAGGACCGCGTAGGCGACCCGGTCCACGTCCACGTCGGGATCCACGTCGCCCTCGCGCCGGGCGCGCTCGATCGCCTCCGCCAGGACCCGGGCCGTCGCGTCGTAACTGCGCCGGGCCTCGGCCGCGACGTCCGGCACGCTCGCCGCCAGCTCGGCCGTGCTGTTGGCCAGGAGGCACCCGCGCCGGGCGGATGCCCCGGTGGGGTCGCAACTCGGACCTCGCACGAACTCGCGCACGAGGTCGATGCCCCGCGGCACGGACGCCAGCCGCTCGCGGAGCATCCGGTCGTTGGCGTCGTCGTACTCGCGCAGCACCCGCAGGAACAGGTTCCGCTTGTCGCCGAAAGCCCCGTACAGGCTGCCCTTGCCCAGACCGCTGACGCGCATGAGGTCGTCCAGCGACGTCGCCGCGTAGCCCTTGTCCCAGAATTCCTGGCGGATCGCCGCGACGACGCGGTCCTCGTCGAACTCCCGGGGCCGTGGCACGGCACGATGGTACGGGTTCTTGACCGGCCAGGCCAGAACTCGCCGGCACCGACCCGGCGGCCGGGTCCGCCGCGGCGCTCCCGGGTCGGCCGGGTCCGCCCGCGGCGCCGCCGGGTCGGCCGGGTCACCCGGCGAGCAGGGCCGGGAGGTCGCGCACCCCCGCCAGGACGTGCGTGGGGCGCTCGGCCTCCAGTTCGGCGCGGGTCTGGGCCCCGGTGAGGACGGCCGCCACGACGCCCGCGCGGGCGGCGAGGCCGGCGCGCACGTCGAGCGCGGTGTCGCCCGCGGTCAGGACGCGCGCGGGGTCGGTGACGCCGGTCAGCTCCATCGCGCGGTGGATCATGTGCGGTCGGGGGCGGCCGCCGGCGACCTCGGAGGCGCACACGACGCCGTCGAGGTGCTCGCCGACGCGCCACCCGACCGCCTCCAGCAGGGGGTCGGTGACCTGGCGGTCGAAACCGGTGGTCAGCACCACGCTCACGCCGGACGCGCGCAGCGCGGCCAGCGCCTCGGGCACGCCGGGCAGCGGGACCGGGGGCGAGGCGGCGTAGGCGGCGCGCAGGCGGGTGACGAACTCGGCGTGCAGCTCCTCCACGGCGTCGTGGTCGCCGGTGAGGGTGGCGAGGGCTTCGCGCTTGTCCGCGCCCATCCAGGGGCGGACGTCGGCGTCGGTCGCGCCGTGGTCGGCGACGACGGAGGACAGGACGCGGTACACCGCGCCGCCTTCGTCCACCGTGGTGCCGGCGATGTCGAGCGCGGCCAGGGTGATCATGCGTGGTCCCCTTCGGACAGTCGGCGGCGGACGGCGGCGGAGAGCCGGTCCACGGCGACGACGAGCACCACGACCACGAGGATGTGCGTGAGCATCTCGTCGAACTTGAACAGCTTGATGGACTGGTTGATCAGGAAGCCGATGCCGCCCGCGCCGACGAGGCCGAGCACCAGCGACGAGCGCACGTTGACGTCGAAGCGGTACATCAGCAGGCCGGCCAGTTGCGGCCGCACGGACGGCAGCAGGGCGTGGGCGGCGACCTGGACGCGGCCGGCGCCCGCCGTGCGCAGGGCCAGCGACGGGCCCGGGTCGGCGTCCTCCAGGGCTTCGGCCCACAGCTTGCCCATGACGCCGACGTTGTGGCACACCAGCGCCAGCACGCCGGGGAACGGGCCGAGGCCGACGGCCGTCACGAAGATCAGCGCGAACACCACGTCGGGCACGGCGCGCAGGAACGACAGCACCGAGCGGGACGCCTGGTAGGCCCAGGCAGAGGGCGCGGTGCCACGTGCGGCGAGCAGCGCCAGGGCGAGCGAGAACGGGATGGACAGGGTGGTGCCCAGCAGGCCGATCCACAGGGTGACCAGCGCCGCTTCCAGGCTGGGGCCCAGCACCTGCCAGGACAGGTCCGGCGGCACGGCCTCGCCGAGGAAGTCGGCCATGCCGCGCCACCCGTCGGCGAGCGCGCCGAAGGAGACGTCGGTGGCGTCCCAGGCGACGACGTGGACCGCGACGACGAGCGCGGTGAGCGCCCAGCCGAGGGCCAATGCCTTGGGGCGACGGGGTTTCGGCGGCACCGGCAGTCGGCGCGCGCCGTCCACCGCGGTCATGACACGGCCTCCAGGACCTGGTAGAGGGAGTCGACGGGCTGGTCGGGCGCGCCGTCGAGGACCACGCGCCCGTCGCGCAGCCCCACCACGCGGTCGGCGTGGCGGGCGGCGAGCGCGGGCTGGTGCAGCACGGCGAGCACCGCGAGCCCTTCGAGGTGGGCCAGGTCGGCGAGCAGCGCGAGCACCTGCTCGGACGCCGCCGGGTCCAGGGCGGAGACGGGCTCGTCGGCCAGCACCACGCGGGGGCGTTGGCACAGCGCCCGCGCCACGGCGACGCGCTGCTGCTGGCCGCCGGACAGGCTGCCGGCGCGGTCGTGGGCGCGGTCGGCCAGGCCGACCCGGTCCAGGCAGGCCATGGCCTCCTCCCGCACCTCGCGCGGGAACCCGAGCAGGGAGGAGCGCAGCGGCAGGCGGCCCAGCGCGCCGGCGCACACGTTGTCCAGCACCGTGCGGCGGCGCACGAGGTGGATGCGCTGGAACACCAGGGCCAGGTCGAGCCGGTCGCGGGGCCGCCCGTCGACGGTCACCCGGCCCGCCTCGACCGGCACGAGCCCGGCGGCGGCGCGCAGCAGCGTCGACTTGCCCGAGCCGTTGGCGCCGAGCACGGCCAGCAGCTCGCCGCGGGCGACGGCGACGTCCACGCCGCGCAGGACGGGCCGCTCCCCGTAGCGGACGGTGATGTCCGTGAGCGCGAGCATCAGGCGTCCTCCTCGGTCAGGCCCATGGTCTCGGCGAGGTCGAACAACGGCTGGTAGGTGGACCTGTCGACGGCGACGAGCGGGCCGGGCGGGTCGACGTCGAGCAGGGCGCCGATCTCGGCGACCGCGTCCGCCGGCAGCCCCAGCAGGGCGTCCTTGACGGCGGTCTTGAACTCCTGGGGCAGGTCGCCGCGCACCGTGATCGGGTCGTTCGGGATCGGCTCGGAGGTCCACACGCGGCGGAAGCGCGACGGGTCGAAGGTGCCCGCCGCGGTGGCGCTCGCCAACTGCTGGGAGTTGATCTCGGCGGCGTCGATGGAACCGTTCACCAGGGCGAGCAGCGCCTCGGGGTGACCGCCCGCGTAGTTGATCCGCACGTCGGACTCGGCGACGCCGGCGTCCTTGAGGGCCTTGCGGGGCAGGGCGTCGCCGGAGGTCGAGCCGACCGAGCCCAGGGCCAGCGAGCGGCCGCGGAGCTGCTCGACGGCGGTGATGTCGGAGTCGGCGGGCACCCAAATGCCGGCGGTGTAGCCGGACAGCTCCCCGTCGGACTCGCCGAACGAGGCGATCGCCTCGGCCTTGGCGCGCTGGCTGGCGAAGACGTAGCCCAGCGGGCCGAAGATGCCGAGGTCGAGCCGGCCGTTCTGCATGGCCAGGACCTCGGCGGAGTAGTCCTCGGTCACGGTGAGCTCGACCGGGCAGCCCAGGGACTTCGACAGGGCGTCGGCGAGGACCCGGGCGGCCGGCGTGAGGCGGGCGGGGTCCTCGAACGGCTCGACGCCGAAGCGGATGGCGCCGTTCGGGCAGGTGGGTGACGCCTGCTCGGCGTCACCGCCGCAGGCGGTGAGGGTGAGGGCGGCGGCGAGGCCGGCCACGAGGGCGAGACGGCGGACGGGCACGGTGGGCTCCGGTGTGGGGCGGTGGTTCACGGGGTTCGACGGAACGGTCGCAGCCGCCCCGGAGCCGGGTCAATGACTTGTATTGACAAGTCGCCGGCTGTTCACCTGCCGGTCAGCGCAGGACCACGCGGCCCGGATTCGGCTCATCGTCAAGATGTGTATCGACAAGTCGCCGCTCGTTCACGCGGCGTACCGGCTCGGTTCCCCAGCGAGGTCGACTTGTACAGTCAGGCCATGACGATCCCCCTGCACCGGGTCATCGCCTCGGAGCTGCGGCGGCGCATCCGCGCCGGCGCGATCGCCGTCGGCGAGGCGCTGCCGTCCGAGGCGCGCCTGTGCGAGGAGTTCTCCGCCTCCCGCGGCCCGGTCCGCCAGGCGCTGTCCGCGCTGCGCGAGGAGGGGCTGATCGGCGGCGGTCAGGGCAAACGCGCGGTGGTGCTCGACGCCGTGCCGGCCCAGCCGTTCGAGTCGTTCCTGTCGTTCACCCGCCGCGCCGAGATCACCGGGCACGAACCGGGCCAGCGGTTGCAGGAGATCGCGTTGCGCCGCCCCGAACCCACCGTCGCGGCGGTGCTGGGCGTCGACCCCGACGACGTGGTGGTGCAACTGGTCCGGTTGCGGCTGCTGGACGGGCGGCCGGCGATGCTGGAGCGCATGACCTACGTCGAGGCGGTCGGGCGACCCCTGCTCGACGCCGACCTCGACGCCGGGTCCATCTACGCCCTGCTCCTGGACCGCGGCGTGGACCTGCACTCGGCCCGGCACACCTTCGACGCCGTCGCCGCCGACCCGCTGGACGCCCGCCTGCTCGACGTGCCCGAGGGCGCGCCGCTGCTGCGCGAGCGCCGCCTGACCACCGACTCGTCGGGCACGCCGATCGAGTGGTCCGACGACCGCTACCGGCCCGACGTGGCGACGGTGACCGTCACCAACACCCGCAACTCCCGCAGCGCGGCGCTCTGACCGGGAGCGGGGCCGGACGGGTCCGCACCGGGCGGGGTTCACACCGGGTGGGGTTCACACCGGGCGGGGTTTACACCGGGCGGGGTTCACCGGGGGACGATGGCCTGCCGCATCGCCCCGGAGGTCCGGGCCGCGGCGAAGGCGGCGTCGACCTCGTCCAACCCGAACGCGCCCGCCACCAGCTCGGCGAACGGCCGGGCGCGGTGGTGCGCGGCCAGGAAGTCGACGGCCGCCCGGAGGTCCGCCGGCCGGTAGTTGTGCACGCCGACGACGGTGTGCAGGCCGCGCACCACCCGCTCCGGGTCCAGCGGCACGGGCTCCCCCGGCGACACCGACCCCGCCAGCACCAGCGTGCCGCCCACGCCGAGCGCGCGCAGGCAGGCGTCCACCGCGGCAGGTTTCCCGGACAGCTCCAGCGCCACGTCCACCTCGTCGGGCGCGGTGTCGGCGACCTCGGCCGCGCCGAAGCGCAGCGCCTGCGCGCGGCGCGCCGGGTCCGGGTCCACCGCGATCACGTGCGCACCGGCCTGCGCGGCCATCGCCACGGCCGTGACGCCGAGCATCCCGGCCCCCGTCACCAGCACGCGCCGCCCGGCCGGCGGACCGGCGGCGGCGACCACGGCGGCCACGGTGGCGGTGGCGCAGGAGGCGGGGGCGGCCACGGCGTCGGGCAGGTCGTCGGGCACGGCCACGATCGCCGTGCCCGGCAGCAGAACGCAGTGCGTGGCGAACCCGCCGGTGAGCGGCGCGGCCTCGTCCAGCGGCTCGTGCCCGTACTTGCGCAGCCGCCGGCACTTCTGCGGCAGCCCCCGACCGCACCGGTCGCAGTCGCCGCACGACGCGGTCACCGACCACACCACCCGCGTGCCGGGCGCCACCGGCGACCCGTCCACGCACCGCGCGCCGCCCCCGCCCACGGCCAGGACGGTGCCCACCTGCTCGTGCCCCAGCACCGCGGGAACCGGCGAGGACCGCCTGCCGGCGACGGTGTGCAGGTCGCTGCCGCACACCGTGGCCAGGTCCACCCGCACCAGCACCTCCCCCGGTCCGGGCGTGCGCGGTGTCATCGCGGAGACCAGGGTGAAGGGCTCGCCGACACCGCCCCACCGGGCGTAGCCGACGGGGACGGCGCCACCGGGCGCGATCGCGGAACTCATGCGGCCACCCTCGCACGCCGCCCTGCCGTGGACAACGACTTGTATATCCAGGTCACAGTCAGCTGCCTCCGACGCGCGAAACCAGGTGAACGGAGTGCGAACTTGTCTCTACAATTAGGCCGAATGCCTTGTGGACCGGACCGCGCGCCCGCAGGGTGGCCGGCGTGAAACCCACTCTGGTGATCGTCGGCGCGGGCATCGTCGGCCTGGCCCACGCCGTCGAGGGCCTGCGCCGCGGCCTGCGCGTGGTCGTGCTGGAACGCGACGAGCGCGCCGTGGGCGCGTCGGTGCGCAACTTCGGGCACATCTGCACCACCGCGCAGCACGGGCGGGCGCTCGACCTCGCCCGGGTCGCGCGGCGCACGTGGCTCGACCTCGCGCCGCGGGCGGGGTTCGGGGTGGTGGAGGCGGGCACCGTCGTGCTCGCCCGCGCCGAGGACGAACTGGCCGTGCTCGACGAGTTCGCCCGCACGCGGGGCGAGGACGGCGTGCGGCTGCTGGAGCGGCGCGACCTCGACCTCCCGCTGCTCGCCGACGACGTGCTCGGCGGCGCCCTGCTGCCGCTGGACCTGCGCGTCGACCCGCGCGAGGCCGTGCCCGCCCTGGCCTCCTGGCTGGCCGGGCAGGGCGTGGAGTTCCACTGGCGCGCCACCGTGACCGGCGTCGAACCCGGCGCGGTGCGCACCACGCGCGGCACGTTCGCCGCCGACGCCGCCGTGGTCGCCATCGGCCACGACGTCGACCGCCTGCTGCCCGACCTCGCCGACGCGGCCGGCCTGCGGCGCTGCCGCCTGCGCATGGCCGAGGTGGCCACGCCGGGCGGCCACGCCATCGCGCCGGCCCTCCTGTCCGGGCTGTCGATGCTGCGCTACCCCGGCCTGGCCCGCACCGCCGCCGCGGCCGACGTGCGCGCCCGCATCACCCGCGACCGCCCCGAACTGCTCGACGTCGCGATGAACCTGATGATCACCCAACGCCCCGACGGCAACCTCGTCGTCGGCGACACCCACCACTACGCCCTCACCCACGACCCCTTCCTGGACGAGGACGTGGACGACCTGGTGCTGCGCGAGGCCGCCCGCCTGCTCGGCGTGCCGGAGCTGACCGTGCGCCGCCGCTGGACCGGCGTCTACGCCTCCGCGCCGGGCGAGTTCCTCACCGCCGCACCGCACCCCGGCGCCCGGGTGGTCTCGGTGACCTCCGGCATCGGCATGACCACCGCCCTCGGCCTCGCGCCCACCGTCCTCGACGACCTGCTCGGCGCGCCCGCCTGAACCCGGCCGCGTGCCCGTCGAGCCGGAGGACGGGCGCCCGCGCGGCTCGGCATCGTGCGGCAGGCGGTGTCGCAGCGGATTGTCGATCAGTTCTCCGTTCCGGGGTTCACCAGGCCACGACGCCCCCGTCGTCGAAGAAGCCGCCGCGCGGCCCGTCGTCCGGCAGGGTGGCGAGCCGGAGCACGACCGCGGCGCCCTGCTCCGGCGTCCGCGACCCGGCGAAGCCGGTGAAGTCCGTCGCCACGTAGCCGGGGCAGCAGGCGTTCACGATGACCTTCGTGTCGGCCAGTCGGCGCGCGTACTGCACCGTGATGCTGTTGAGCATCGTCTTCGACGGCGCGTACGCGGCCAGGACCGGGCCGGTGCGCAGCGCCAGCGAGCCCATGTTGCTGGACACGTTGACCACGCGCGGCGAGGTCGCGCGGTCGAGCAGCGGGAGCACCGCGTTCGTCACCCGGACGACCCCGAACACGTTCGTGTCGAGGACGGCGCGGAGGACGTCGAGGTCGAGGGTCGTCGGGTCCTGCGCGCCACCGCCCAGCGCGCCGCCGATGCCCGCGTTGTTGACGAGCACGTCGAGCCGCCCCGCCTCCCGCTCGATCACCTTCGCCGCCGAGGCGGCGCTGTCGTCCGAGGTGACGTCGAGGGCGACCCCGAACGCGTCGACGCCCTCGGCGCGCAGGCGTTCGACGGCTTCCTCGCGCCTGGCGTCGTCGCGGGCGCCCACCGCGACGGTGAAACCGATCGCACCGAGACCCCGCGCGACGGCGAAACCGATTCCCTTGTTCGCGCCGGTGACCAGCGCGGTCTTCTTGTCGTTCACGTGGTCCATGCTCGGCGGGGCGCGTGCCCGCCGTCCAACACCGGATCGGTCGGCTGTGATACCCGCCGGGTATCAGTCAGTAGGCTGTTACCCGTGGACGACCTCGAGACCCGGGAACTGCGGTACTTCGTCGCCGTCGCCGAGGAACTGCACTTCGGGCGCGCCGCCGAGCGGCTCGGGATCGCCCAGCCGCCGCTCTCGCGCGCGGTCCGCCAACTGGAGCGGCGGCTCGGCGTCCAGCTCTTCGACCGGGACCGGCGCGGCGTGGCGCTCACCGACGCCGGCCGGGTGCTCCTCCGGGAGGCCGGGACGGCCCTGGACGCGGTGGCCGCCGCCGCGCGCCGGACGCGGCGCGCCGGCGACCCGAGGCGTCCGCTGGTGCTCGCGTCGAAGGCCGGCGCGTCCCACGAGCTGCTGCGGCGGCTCCTCGACGCGGCGGGCGGCGAACCCGGCGCGGCGCCGGTCGAGGTCCTGCTGTGCGAGATCGGCGAGCAGGCGGGGCTGCTGCGCGCGGGGCACGCCGACGTGGCGATCATGCACCGCCCGTTCGACGACCTCGCCGGCTTCGACACCGAGGACCTCCACGTCGAGGGCCAGGTCGCGATCCTGCCCGCGCGGCACCCGCTCGCGGCGCGCGACCGGCTCACGATGGCGGACGTCCGCGACGTGCCGGACCTGCCGATCGCCCGGTGGCCCCGGCTCGACGGGTCCTACCCGGACGGACCGGGGCCGGAGGTGCGCACCCAGTCGCAGCTCGCCCAGCTCGTGGCGCTCGGCAGGACGCTGCTCGTCATCCCCGCCTCCAGCCGCGCCTGGCAGTGGCCCGAGCACGTCGCGGTGCCCGTCGTGGACGCGCCGGAGGTCACCACGGTGATCGCGTGGCCGCCCGCCAGCCGCTCCCTGGCGGTGGCCTCGCTCGTCCGCTCGGCGGCCGGGCTGCGCGGTGCGGAGGCGCGGGCGTCCTGAGGGCGGTGAGGGGGCGCGGGCGTCCTGGCGGCGGCGCGGAGGCGCAGGCGACCTAGGGCCTGTCCTCAAAGCCAGATGAGCAGGGTGGCCAGGTCGAGCATGCCTCGGTAGGAGGTGGCGGTCTTGTCGAAGCGGGTGGCGATGGCGCGGAACTGCTTGAGTCGGTTGAAGCAGCGTTCGACCACGTTGCGGCGTTTGTAGGCGGTGCGGTCGAAGGCCGGTGGTCGTCCGCCGGTTCGGCCTTTGCGTTTGCGGTTGTTCTGCTGGTCACGGCGTTCCGG
>NZ_JBHWIE010000156.1:0-16784 GCF_042732085.1 Actinosynnema sp. NPDC059797 | reverse complement strand
GCCGCGCGGGCCGCCCGGAACGCGGCCTCGATCCAGTCGTTGCCGGAGCGCTGGAGGTTCGAGTCGCGCCGGGCGCCGGAGCTGCCGTCGGCGAACGCCTCGTTCACCACGTCCCAGGCGTAGACCTTGCCCCGGTAGTAGGTCGCGACCTGGGTGACGTGGTTGAGCATGGCGTTGCGCACCGCCGTGCCCTCCATGGGCTGCATCCAGCTCGGCTGCTGCGAGTGCCACGCCAGCGTGTGACCGCGCACCCTCTTGCCCTGCTGGATGGCGTGGTTCACGATCCGGTCGGCGTTGGTGTAGCTGAACCGGCCCTGCTGCGGCTCGGTCGCGTCGATCTTCATCTCGTTCTCGGCCGTGATCATGTCGAACTCGCGGTTCACGATCCCGACGTAGGTCGAGTCGCCCAGCTTGTTCGCGGCCACCGCCGTGCCGAAGTAGCGACCGGTCCGCTGCGCCGCCGCCGCCAGCGTGCTGCCCGGACCGGGCTGCTGCGACGTCGTGGTCGTGGTGGTGTCGGTCGTCGTGGTCGTCGTGGTCGTCGTGGTGGTGGTGTCGGTCGTGGTGGTCGTCGTGGTCGTGGTGGTCGTCGGGTCGGTGCTGTTGAGGCCCAGGAAGGCGATGGCGTACTGGACCATGCCGCTCTGCGGCAGCGAGTGCCCGACCCCTTGGACGCTGACCCCCTCGACCGGCGGCTGCGTGCCGCTGCCGCCGTAGCGGGTGCGGGTCCAGTTGCTCTGCGGCCGATCGGTGGAGGTCGGCGTCTGGCTCACGTTGTGGACGTTGGTCCACTGCTTGATCGCCTCGGTGAAGTTCGGGTAGCGCAGCGTGTCGTCGGTGGTGCCGTGCCACAGCTGCATCCTCGGGAACCGGCCCGTGTGGCCGCCGCTCATCTGGCGCGCCTGGTCGCCCCACTGCTGCGCGGTCTTGGTGAGCTGGCCGTTGGCGCACTGGCTGTTCCAGCCGGACCCGTCGGTGGTGGCGAAGCAGCCCGCGGGCACGCCCATGAACGAGGAGGCCGCGGAGAACACGTCCGGGTACTCGGCGGCCATCACGTTGGTCATCATCGCGCCGGACGAGAACCCGGTCAGGAAGACCCGCGCCGGGTCCACGTTGTAGCGCTGCTTGGCCCAGTTCACCATCGACAGGATGCCGACCGGGTCGCTGCCCCCGCCGCGCGTCAGGGCCTGCTGCGACGACACGTCGAAGCACTGCCCGCTGCGCGTGGCCTCGGGGAACACGATGACGTAGCCGTACTGGTCGGCGGCGGTCACGTAGTCGCGGGCGTACCCGTTGAAGATCGCCGACGCCGTGCCGGTGCAGTAGTGCATGGCCACCAGCAGGGCCGGCCGAGGAGCCACCCGGTCCGGCACGTAGGTGTACATGCGCAGGTTGCTCGGGTTGGTGCCGAAGTTGGTGACCTGGGTGAGCGTTGCGGCGGAGGCGGGCTGGGCGGCGAGCAGCACGCTCGCGACGACCAAGGGCGCGGCCACCGCGGCAAGAGCCGGGAGGAGTCTTCGCACTCGTCTGGTCCTTTCCGGGTGCAGGGGTGAAATACCACGCCCGCACCGAAGGACGACCGGAGCCGAGCGTCGGTGCGGGCTCACGCGATGAACACGATGGTCATTCACCTGCAATAGCCGGGTCAACGCTTATCGAGATCTTTCGAAATCTTTCGAAGTTTTCTGCCCGGCATCTGCCAGCGGCAACCCGACATGATTATCTCAATTGGACACCCGTGAGGCCCGTATAAACACCCACGAAACGAACAATGTTGCGATAATCTTCGCAATCAACCATCCTCCGTTCGCCGCAATACCACGCCGTGCCGCAACACCACAACGTGCCATCGACTCGCGCGGCGATGCCCGAACCACCCGCTCACCGGCTCCGCTCACTCATCCACCCCGCCGCCCACCCGCAGCCCCCACCACCTACCCACAGTCCGCCGCCTACCCCACCTACCCCTACCCGCTGCATGCCCGCCGCAGCCTGCCGCCCACCGGCCGCGGTATGCCCGCTGCATGCCGCCTGCCTACCCGCCACCCGCCGCTACCTGCTGCCTGCCTGCACCCGCTGCCCGCCTGCCTGCCGCTGCATGTTCACCGCATGCTCGCCGCCTGCCCGCCTGCCCGCCTGCCCGCCTGCCCGCCTGCCCGCCTGCCCGCCGTTGGCCTACCCGCCGCCCGCCCGTTGCCTGCCCTCTGCCGCCACCCGTTGGCCGCCTGCCGACTGCTCCCCGCCTGCCGACTGCTCCCCGCCTGCCGACTGCTCCCCGCCTGCCGACTGCTCCCCGCCTGCCGACTGCTCCCCGCCTGCCGACTGCTGCCAGGCTGCCGACTGCTGCTCGACTCCCGGCCTCTTGCCCTTTCCCCTCCCGTTCCTCCCGCCCCTCTCCGCTATTCCTCTTCGCGCTGCTGTTCCCCCTTTTGCGCCCGTTCCCTCCCCCGCCTTTCCCGACACTCGCCCGCCCGCCGCGCCGCCTCCATATTTCCGGCAACGTTTGAGGCGTTGACATCGATCCCGAAGTCGGTGCTTGTAACTCGTACGTGTCACCTTCCCCTGTGGTCGTGCCTCTTACCTGCCGGCTCGTCCCGCCTGTCGGCATCACTGTAAGGCTGCGACGCCGGGGTGGCTCTTTGGCGAGTTCGGGCTTGGTCGAGGCAGGGCTCCCGTGTTCCTCCACTGTGGACTCGGCGGAGGTGGTGTTCGGGCGGCACGCCGCAAGGGGTTCGTGGTTCTTCCGGGAAGGTGTCGTGGTTGGCGGTTCGGTCGTGTGAGGTTGTCGGAAACGGGTGGGCGGAAGGTTGGGGATGTCGGTGTTCTTGGCCGGTGGGACCGGCGTTCACCCGTTCGGGTAGTGATCTCGTGGTGCGTTGCGTGCCGAAGATCGAGAAGTGGAAGCGGCGCAGCGAGTTCTGCTCATCGACCTCGAGAACATGATCGGCCCGGTCAACCCGCGGCCCGAGTTGGTACGCGGGCGGATCACCGCGTTGGTGCGCGCGGCCGGGCCCGTGCACCACGCGTTGGCCTGTTATGCCCGGACCGAACCCGAACTGGACGTGATCGGCAGCGTGCTCGCCGAGATGAACGTCGCCAGCCGCGTGGTCACCCCCGGGCCGGACGCGGCGGAGAAGGCGTTGCTCGCCCACGCCCGTTACGCCCACGGCCGGGGCTGCCGGACGTTCAGCGTCGCCTCGGCGGACCGCAGCTTCACGGCGCTGGCCGAGTTCGGCGACTTCGACGTGATCGCCTGGACGAACCAGCAGGTGTCCACGCGGCTCCAGGCGGCCGCCCGGCAGGTGCTCCGGGTGCCCCGCTCGGGCCCCGCCACCGGGCCGACACCGGTCTACCGGCCGCCCGGTCCGGGGTTACCGCTGCTCTCGGCGCTGACCACGGGCATCGGGATCGGTTTGGGGCACCTCGCGGCCGAGCACGCGGTCAAGCGCCTGGCCGATCGGGTCTCACGACACCGCGTCGACCGCGACTCATGACGATCGGCCAAGACCTGTGGCGATCGGCCGAGACCCGTGGCGATCGACCAAGGTCCGTGGCGATCGACCAAGTCCCGTGACAGGTGGGGAGACCCATGACGAGGGAGGGGTAGGGGAAGAGAGGGCCGGCTGAGGGGGCGTTCTCGTGCCGGCAGCGTCCACTTCGGACTCGGCTCGTCGCGGGTGGGGTGCGCGGGTGTCCCGGTCTGGTCACGCGGCTCGGAGCGCTTCCTCGATGCGGCGGTCGGTGACGGTGATCAGGCCCAGCAGGGCGGTCAGCGCCAGCGCGGTCGTGACGACGAAGAGCGGGCGGAGGCCGATCAGGTGGGCCAGTGCGCCGCCGAGGGCCGCGCCCAGCGGCATCGTGCCCCAGGCCACCATGCGGTAGGCGCTGTTCACCCTGCCCAGCAGGCGGTCCGGGGTGACCTGCTGGCGCAGCGAGATCGCGACCACGTTGAGGACCGCGATGCCGAACCCGGCGACCGCGAACGCGGCGGCCACCGCGTACGCGTTGGTGGTGACGGCCGGCGCCGCGAGGATCAGGGCGCCGGCGCCGAAGCCCGCGCCCAGGGCTCCGGCCCGGCCCAGGCGGGCCACGACGCGTTCGGCGGCCAGCGAGCCGGCCAGGCTGCCGAGGGCCGGGGTGGTGAGGAGGAGGCCGAAGACCTCGCCGGTGAGGCCCATGGCCGAGCCCGGTCCCACCGCGTACAGCACGAACACGGCGGTCGCCGCGCTGTTGGCCAGGTTGAACACGCCCACCATGGCCGCCAGCGCCCTCAGCAGGCGGTGGCGGAGCAGGAAGCGGAGGCCCTCGGCGATGTCGGCGCGCAGGGTGGTGCGCCGCTCCCTCGGCACCCTGAACGTGCCCCGGACCGTGGCGAGCGCGGCCACCGCGACCAGCCAGAGCGCGGCCGGGGCGGTGAAGGCGGCCACCGCGCCCGCGGCCACGAGGAGGCCCGCGGCGGCCGGGCCGAGGAACTCGTTGGCGGTCAGCTCGACGGCGAACAGGCGGGCGTTGGCGCGGGGCAGGCGGTCGCGGTCGACCACTTGCGGCAGCAGGGAGTGCGCGCAGGTGTCGTAGAGGGTTTCGGCGGTGCCCGCGCCCAGGGCGATGGCGTACAGGAACCAGATGCCCGCCACGTCCAGCGCGACCGCGCCGGCGGTCGCGGCCAGCAGGGCGGCTCGTGCCCCGTTGGCGGCGAGCATGATCACGCGCCGGTCGAAGCGGTCGGTGATGGCGCCCACCGGGAGGGTGAACAGCAGCCACGGCAGGGTCAGGGCGAAGACGAGGCCCGCGATCAGCGCGGGTTCGCGCGTGACCTGCACGGCCACGAGCGGCAGGGCCACTTTGAACGTGCCGTCGGCGAAGTTCGAGAAGCCGGCCGAAGCCCACAGGCGCCAGAACGCCGTCCCCAGTCGCATTGGTGGAGGTTCCCACACCGGTGGAGTTTTCTCCATCGGTTTGCCCGGCACTAGATTGGGCCGCATGGCTGAACGGCAGCGGCGCCCCGCGACGGTCCGGGAGACGAAAGCCCTGGCCCACCCGCTGCGGCTGCGCGTCCTGCGGTTGTGCACCGGGCAGGAGCTGACGAACAAGCAGCTCGCCGAGCGGTTGGGGCGCGACCCGGGCACCGTGCTCTACCACGTGCGCCAACTGGTGGCCGCCGGGTTCCTGGAGGTCGGCGAGGTGCGCACCGGGGCGGCCGGCGCCCTGGAGAAGCCCTACCGCTCCACCAACCGGTCGTGGTGGCTGGACGGGCCGCTCGGCGAGGCCGGGCCGTCCGCGCCGATGGCGCCGCTGGAGGCCTTCCAGGAGGAGCTGGCCGAGGCGGGGCCCGAGTCGGTGCGGACGTTCTCGCGGTTCGCGCTGCACCTGTCCGCCGAGGAGGTGGACGAGCTGAGCCGGCGGATCGGCGCCGTGCTGGACGAATACGTGGCGACCGACGACCAGCGCCTGGACCGGCCGTTGCACGGCGGGATCTTCGTGGTCCACCGCCTCGCCCGGTGACGCCGGCACCATGGGTCGCGTGCCGGGCGCCGAGGAGGCCGTCGACGAGTTGGCGGACGAGTTGCTGCGGACCGTCCTCGACCACCACCCCGTGCTCGCCACCCTCGAGGGCATCCCCGGTCACGAGGGCCGGCTGACCGACTTCGGCGAGGAGGCCGAGGCCCGCTTCGCCGCCCGCCTCGACGACCTCGCCCGGCGCGCCGGGGCGGTCGACCCCGGGCCGCTCGGCCGCACCGGTCGCGTCACCCGGGACACGATCGTCCAGCAGGCCACCGCCCACCGGGAGCAGGTCGCCGACCGGTGGGTCGAGTTCACCATCGGCGACCTGGTGCTCACCCCGGTCCCCCTGCTGCTCTACGCGCTGGCCGTGGCGCCCGACGAGGGCCGCCGGGCGGCGTTGCCCGGCCACTTCCGCGCGCTGGCCGACCGGCACCGCTCCGGCATCGCGCACGGCCGCCTCCCGGTGCGGCGCCTGGTGGAGGCGGCGATCGCCCTGCTCGACCGCAACGCCGCCCTGCCCGGGGTCGCCGAGTACCGGTCCGCGCTGGTCGAGGACGTCCTCCCGCACGGCCGCCCGGACGACCGCGCCGGCGTGTGCCACCTCCCCGACGGCGAGCGGCTCTACGCCAACGCGATCAGGAGGCACACCACCACCGACCTCACCCCCGACCGGTTGCACCGCACCGGCCTGGAGGTCCTCGCGGCCCTGGAGGACGAGTACCGGGCGCTGGGCCGGGAGGTCTTCGGCACCTCCGACCTCGCCGTCGTCTTCGCCGGGCTGCGCGACGCGCCCCGCTTCGCCGACGGCGAGGAGATGCGGGTCGCCGCGGAGCGCGTGGTCCGGCGGGCCGAGGCCGCCGCGCCCCGGTGGTTCCGCCGCCCGCCCGAGCACCCCTGCGAGGTCCGGCTCTACCCGCCCGGCACCGCGGCCTCCACCCCGCCCTCCTACCGCATGGGCGCGGTGGACGGCTCCCGCCCCGGCACGTACTCCCTCAACCCCGGCCAACCGGTCCAGGTGCACGCCCTGGAGGCGCTGACGTTCCACGAGACCGTGCCCGGCCACCACGTGGACGGCTCCGCGCGGCTGCGCCGGACCGACCTGCCGCTGCTGCGCCGCGTCGCCGGCCTGCACGCCTACAGCGAGGGCTGGGCCCTGTACGCCGAGCGCCTGGCCGACGAGATGGGCCTCTACACCGACGCCCGCTCCCGCCTGGGGATGCTGGTGTTCGACTCGATGCGCGCCGGGCGGCTGGTGGTGGACACCGGCCTGCACGCGTTCGGCTGGAGCCGCGAGCGGGCGGTGGCGTTCCTCCGCGAGTCCACGCCGATGCCGGCCGAGCTGGTCGAGGCCGAGGTGGACCGCTACCTGGCCGACCCCGGGCAGGCCCTGGCGTACCTGGTGGGCCGCCTGGAGTTCCAGCGGCTGCGCGCGGACGCCGAGCGCCGGCTGGGCGGCGCGTTCGACGTCGGGGACTTCCACGAAGTCGTGCTGTCGGAGGCGCGCGTGCCGCTGTCGACGCTCGGCGACCTGGTCGAGGAGTGGGTTCAGTCCCTGGTGCGCCGCCGGTAGAGCAGGGTCGCCGCGGTGAACGACGCGACCAGCAGCCCGACCGACCAGGCGAGCGCCACCCACCCGTCGTCGCCGACGGGCGTGCCGGTGAGCAGGCCGCGCACCGTCTCGATGATCGGCGTGATCGGCTGGTGCTCGCTGATCGCCCGCAGCACCCCGGGCATGGTCCCGGTCGGCACGAAAGCGCTGCTCAGGTAGGGCAGGAACAGCATGAAGAAGCTGAGCGCACCGGCCGACTCGACCGACTTCGCCACCGAGCCCAGCCCCGCCGCCAGCCACGACAGCGCGAGCACGTAGAGCAGGAGCAGCCCGGTCGCCGCGAGCCACTCCACCGGCGACGCCGACGGCCGGAAGCCCATGGCGACCGCCGCGCCGAACACGATGGCGGTGGACACGGCGTTGCGCGCGACGCTGGCCACGACGTGACCGGTGAGCACCACGAACGGGCGAATCGGCATGGACCTCAGCCGGTCGACCATGCCCTTGGTCATGTCGTCGGCCACGGACATCGCGGTGGACGCGGCGCCGTAGCCGACGCACAGCAGGACGATGCCGGGCACCACGTAGTTCACGTACTCGGTGCCGGTGTTGATCGCGCCGCCGAAGACGTAGACGAACAACGTCATCATCAGCAGCGGCAGGACCACCGACATGATCAGCGTCTCGGTGTTGCGCCTGGCCAGCCGGACGCTCCGGCCGATCATCGCGACCGAGTCGGCCACCGCGTGGCTCATGCGGCCACCCCTTCCCGGGTCAGCGAGAGGAACACGTCGTCGAGCGTCGGCCGGTGCGAGGACACGCGGGCGGGCGCGAGGCCCGCCGAGCGCAGGTCGTCCAGCACGGCGTGCAGGTGGGCGGCGCTGCCGTCGGACGGCACGCTGAGCAGCCGGTGCTCCGGGTCGGCGAACCCGCCCAGCCGCAGCCGCGCGGCGTCCAGCTCGCCCACCGAGGCGAAGCGCAGGTCGACGCGCTCGCCGCCGACCCGCGACTTCAGCTCGTCGGCGGTGCCGTGCGCGGCCACCCGGCCCCGGTCCAGGACCATGACCCGGTCGGCCAGGCGGTCGGCCTCCTCCAGGTACTGCGTGGTGAGGAAGATCGTCGTGCCGGTGCGCACGAGTTCGCGGATCGCCTCCCACGTGGTCGAGCGGCTGGCCGGGTCGAGCCCGGTGGTCGGCTCGTCCAGGAACACCACGCGCGGCGCGGCGACCAGGCTCATGGCCAGGTCCAGCCGCCGCTTCATGCCGCCCGAGTAGGTCCTGACCCGCCGGTCGGCGGCGGCGACCAGGTCGAACCGCTCCAGCAGCTCGTCCGCGCGGGCCCGCGCGCCCGCCCGGCCCAGCCGCCGCAGCCTGCCGACCAGCACCAGGTTCTCCCGCCCGGTCTGCTCCGCGTCCACGGCCGCGTACTGCCCGGTCAGGCTGATCACCCCGCGCACCGCCGCCGGCTCGCGCGCCACGTCGAACCCCGCCACCCGCAGCCGGCCGGCGTCCGGCCTGGTCAGCGTGGACAGGATGCGGACGGTGGTGGTCTTGCCCGCGCCGTTGGGACCGAGCAACGCGAAGACCGACCCCTCGGCGACCTCCAGGTCCACCCCGTCCAGCACCGCGGTGGACCCGTACGCCTTCTTCAGGCCGGACACCTCCACGATCATGACACCCCCTATGCGTATGCGATACGCAAATTAGCGTAGCTGATACGCAATTAATGGCCAAGCCCCTAGACTGGCCGCGTGACCGAGGAGACCGACCTGCCCGACGACGTCGCCCTCCTCTGGGGGCTGCGGGACGCGCCGCGCCGCGGCCGAAAACCCTCGCTCACCACCGCCGACATCACCCGGGCCGCCATCGGGGTCGCCGACGCCGAGGGGCTGGCCGCGGTGTCCATGGCGCGCGTGGCGCAGCAGCTCGACAAGTCCACGATGGCGCTCTACCGGCACGTGCGGAGCAAGGACGAGCTGCTGGCGCTGATGGTCGACGCGGCCATGGAGGAGCCGCCCGAACTGCCGCCGGGCTGCGACTGGCGCACCGGGCTGACCACCTGGTCGCACGGCGTGCTCGCGGTGCACCGCAGGCACCCGTGGCTCAGCCGGGTCCCGATCAGCGGGCCGCCCGCCGGACCGCGCAACCTCGCCTGGTTCGACCGGGGCCTGGCCGCGCTGGCCGGCACCCCGCTCGGCGAGGAGGACAAGGTGGAGGTCGTGATGAGCCTGCTGACCTTCGTCAACGGCGAGGTCCGCCTGGCCGGCGACCTGGCGGCCGGCTACCAGGACAACCCGGATGCCTTCAGCCGGACCTACTCGAACGTGCTCAGGCGGGTCGTCGACTCGCGGCGCCTGCCGTGGTTGAGCAAGGTGGTCGAAGCGGGCGTGTTCGACCTGGACGACCTGCACGCGCAGGAGGACCTGGACCGCGCCTTCGCCTTCGGCCTGGGCGTCTTCCTGGACGGCGTGGCCGCGCTCGTCGCCCGCCGGGGGTGACGACGCGCGGGGGACGGCGCCGCGGGGCCGGTCGGGGCCCCGCGGCGCCGCAGATCACCGCCGTCGGACCTGCGCCACCCGCTGCCGCACGGGTGTGTCGGCCGACATGACCGCGAGGGCCGCGGTGATCAGGACCAGGTTCTTGACCACGAACTCACCGGTCATGGTCAACAGCAGCGGGTTGCCCGTCCGGAACGCGACGGCCGGCTGCACCACCAGGATCAGGAACGTCCCGCACAGGTGGAGCACCACCAGCAGCGCTACCCAGCGCAACCGGCGACCCGCCACCAGGGCCACTCCCAACACCACTTCCACCACCCCGAGCACGAACACGAACGCGCCCGGGTCGAGCCACGGGACGGTCCGGGCGACGAGGTCGGCGACCGGGGTCGCGCCGGCCACCTTCAACGCGCCGAACCACACGAACACCACGCCGAGAGAGCCCCTGAGCAGGGGAACGCTCAACGCCCGCAAGGAGTCCGCCCGCGCGTCCAGACGGGACGAGAAGCTGGTCATCCGCATCACTTCCTTCGGTGCGGGACCACGTCGTCCCGCGCAGGAGGGCGGTCCGGCACGCGGTCGACGCTGACCGCGCACCGGACTGGGAGCGCTCCCAGAACTGTAACGGTAAGGAAACTGGGTGTGAAGGCCCCGTGACGTGGATTGGTCCGGCGGGCCGCCGCGGAATGCTCCGCTCGCCCGAGGCGAGACGCTCCGGCCACCGGCGAACGGCCCAGCGCGACCCCGCTCCGGGTGAAATCGGCGCGAGGCGCGCGGGCGAGCCGGCTCAGTCCCGGGTGTCGCCCAGGGATTCGAGGACGGTCTTCAGCGCGCCCGCCAGCGCCGCCCGCTCCTCCGCCGACAACGCGGCCAGCAAGCGCTCCTCGGTGTCGAGGTGGTGCGGCAGCACGCGGTCCACCAGCGCCAGCCCCTCCTCCGTCAGGCCGACCACGACCCCGCGGCCGTCGTGCTCGCTCGGGGTCCGGGTGACCAGGCCGCGCGCCTCCAGGCGGTCGAGGCGCTGGGTCACCGCGCCCGAGGTGACCATCGACGCGCGCATCAGCCCGGTCGGGGTCAGCCGGTGCGGCGGCGCGCTGCGGCGGAGGGTGGCCAGCACGTCGAAGGAGGCGCGGTCGAGGCCGTGCGCGGCGAACGTCCGCTGCAGCTCGCCCTCCACCAACCGGCTCAGGCGCGTCAGCCGTCCGATCACGGCCATCGGCGAGACGTCCAGGTCCGGGCGCCGGTCGTGCCACTGCTCCAGCACCAGGTCCACGTGGTCCGCCACCGAACTAGCTTAGCGGTGAGCCAAGTCACCTCCCAGGTATCTCATCGCTAAGCTACTTTGTCTTAGTGCTAAGCAAACTCGCGACCGCCGCCGCCCCGGCCGTCTGGGGCACCACCTACTTCGTCACCAGCGAGTTCCTGCCGCCGGACCGACCCCTGCTCTCGGGCCTGCTCCGCGCGCTGCCCGCCGGGCTGCTGCTCGTCGCGGTCACCCGCCGGCTGCCGCGCGGCGACTGGTGGTGGCGGTCGCTGGTGCTCGGCACGCTCAACATCGGCCTGTTCCTGCCGCTGCTGTTCCTGGCCGCCTACCGGCTGCCCGGCGGCGTCGCGGCGACGGTCGGCGCGGTCCAACCGCTGGTCGTGGCGGGCCTGGCGGTCCTGCTGCTCGGGCAGCGCCTCACCGCGCGGACCGCGCTCGCCGGGGTCGCCGGCATGGCGGGCGTCGCGCTGCTGGTGCTGCGGCCCGGCGCGGACCCCGTCGGCGTGGATTCGGTCGGCGTGGACCCGGCCGGCGCGGACCCCGTCGGCGTGGCGGCGGCGCTGGGCGGCGCCGTGGTGATGGCCGCCGGCGTGGTGCTGGGCAAGCGGTGGACGACGCCCGCGCCGCTGCTCGCCACCACCGGCTGGCAGCTCGTGGCGGGCGGGCTCGTGCTGCTGCCGGTGACGCTGCTGGTCGAGGGACCGCCGCCCGCGCTCGACGCGGCCAACCTCGGCGGCTACGCCTACCTGGGCCTGGTCGGCGGCGCGCTGTCCTACGCGCTGTGGTTCCGGGGCATCCGCCTGCTGCCCGCCACGCAGGTGACGTTCCTCGGGCTGCTCAGCCCGGTCGTCGCGACCGCCGTCGGGTGGCTCGTGCTCGACCAGTCGCTCACCGCGACCCAGTCCCTGGGCGCGGTCGTCGTCCTGGCCGCGCTGGTCGCGGCCCAGACAGGAGGGGGGAACCGTGCGGATCACGGTGTTCGGGGCGTTCGGCGACGTCGGCGCCCGAGCGGTGGAGGAGGCCCGGCGGCGGGGCCACGAGGTGACGCCCGTGAGCAGGCGACCCCGGCCGGGGGGTGAGGTGGGCGACGCGACCGACCCGGCCGACGTGGTCCGGCTCGCCCGCGGCGCGGACCTGCTGATCGGCGCCACCAGGCCCGTGCCGGGCCGGGAGGGCGAACTGGTCGACGCCGCCCGGGCGCTGCTGGCGGGCTCCGCCCGCGCCGGGGTGCGGCTGCTGCTGGTCGGCGGCGCGGCCACGCTGGTCACGCCCGCCGGCGTCACCGTCGAGGAGGAGCCGGGCTTCCCCGACGCCCTGCGGCCCATCGCCCGCGCGTGCGCCGAACAGCTGGCCGCCTGCCTGGCGGACCGGGAGGCCGACTGGACCTACCTGAGCCCGCCGCCGCTGCTGGAACCCGGCGAGCGCACCGGCGCGTTCCGGGTCGGCCGCGACGAGCAGGTCGGCACGCGGATCTCCACGGCGGACCTGGCGGTGGCCCTGCTCGACGAGGCCGAGGCGCCCGCCCACCGCCGGCGGCGCTTCACCGTGGGGTACTGACCCCGACCGGGGGCGGACCGCGACGGCCCGCCCCCGGTCCACATCGGACGCCGAACTCAGGGCACCGACCTCAGCCGGCCAGTTCGGCGCACGTCCGCGCGTCCGGGTCGGCGGCCGCCTTCGGCACCCACCGCACGTTCGCGAACGACGCCTGGAACGCGCCCTCCGTGTAGACCAGGAACGGCGTGTTGACGTTCTCGAAGTCCAGCCCGCGCTCCGCGAAGCAGGACAGCGGCACCTTCACCGTCGACTTCACGCCCACCGGCAGCCCGCCGAGCACGCCGGTCGCGTTGACCTCGCCGAAGCACGGGTACACGCAGTGCGCGCTCAGCACCGTCCGGGCCGCGGGCGCCTGGTGCACGACCACGTCGAACACCAGCGCGGCGTCGGCGTTGAGGTAGCCGCGCAGGTCGCTGCCGCCCGCCGGGTCCTGGAGGTACAGCTGGCCCGCGCCGGAGCCGGTCCACGTCGTCTTCAGCGCGTCGCCCTGGACGTTCACGTCGGCGGGCACCACGGTGATGTTGGTGTGCGCGGCCTCCGCGTCGGGGCCCAGCTCCGTGCCGCTCCAGTTGTCCGGCGAGCCGATGAAGCTGCGGTACGGCGCGGAGTCGACCCGGTTGTGGATCTCCAGGTCCTCGGTCGCGACGCCACCGCCGCCGTTGCCGGAGCAGCCGAACTCGGGCGAGGTCTCGTCGAGCCGCCCGATGTTCCGGTTCGACCAGCTCTTGAGGCCGTAGCCCGGCTTGAACAGCGGGTCGTAGCCCTCGTCACCGGGGTTCAGCGGCGTCTGGCAGGCCGCGCCCGGCCACGAGTAGGACAGCGTGCCGGTGAAGCCCGGCCACGTGTGCCGGCCGCGGACCAGCAGGTCGGCCACGCCGCCGCCCTCGGTGCCGGGCAGCCAGGCCGCGACGAACGCGTCCGAGCGGTTCAGCTCCTTGTTCACGTGCAGCGGGCGGCCCGCCACGTACACCGTGACGACCGGCGCGCCCTTGCCGCTGACCTTGTCCAGCACGGCGAGGTCCTGCGGGTAGAGCTTCGCGGCCTCCAGGGTGCGCTTGCCGATGTCGCCGACGCCCTCCGCGTACGGGGTCTCGCCGATGACCGCGATCACCGCGTCGAAGCCCTTGGGGTCGACGTCGCCGGTCTCGCTGAACACCACGTTCCGCTCGCCCAGCGCCTCCTTGAGGCCGCCGAGCACGGTCTGCCCGACCGGGAAGTCCGCGTTGGTGTTGCCGGTGCCCTGCCAGGTCAGCGTCCAGCCGCCGGTCTGGTTCTGCAGGGAGTCGGCCGACTTGCCCACGACCAGCACCTTCGACCGCGGCTTGAGCGGCAGCACCCGGTTGTTGTTCTTCAGCAGCACCTGGGACTTGCGCACGGCCTCGCGGGCCAGCTCGCGGGCCTCCAGCGCGTCGGCCTCGCCGGCGTGGCGGCGCTCCGAGGGCTTCCGGTCCCCGTCGAGCACGCCCGAGCGGAGCTTGACGCGCAGGATGCGGGTCACCGCGTCGTCGATGCGGGCGACCGGGATCCGGCCGTCCTCGACCTGGGCGATGGTGTTGGCGATGAACGCCTTCCAGTCGTTGGGCACCATCACGACGTCGATGCCGGCGTTGATCGCCTGCGGGCAGCTCGCGTTGGTGCAGCCCGCGACCTGGCCGATGCCGTTCCAGTCGGAGACGACGAGGCCGTCGAAGCCCATCTTGCCCTTGAGGATGTCGTTCACCGCGAGCTTGCTGCCGTGCAGCTTGCCCTCGGCGATCCCCTCCGCCTCGTTGTCCCAGGAGTTGAACGACACCATCACGGTCTGGGCGCCCGCGGCGAGCGCGCCGTAGTAGCCCTGGCCGTGCACGTTGATCATCTCGGCGGTCGTGGCGGGGTTGACGCCCTGGTCCTTGCCGCCGATCGTGCCGCCGTCGCCGATGAAGTGCTTGGCGGTGGCGAGCACGTCCACGTTCCGCCTGCCCCGGCCCTGCAACCCGAGCACGGCCTCGTAGCCGTAGGCGCGGGTGATCCGCGGGTCCTCGGAGTAGCCCTCGTAGGTGCGGCCCCACCGGTCGTCCAGCGGCACGGCCAGCGTGGGCGCGAACGCCCAGTCCTGGCCGGTGGCCCGGATCTGCTCGGCGGTGGCCGCGCTGATGTCGCGGATCAGGCACGGGTCGTGCGCCGCGCCCAGGCCGATGTTGTGCGGGAAGACGGTCGTGCCGTACACGTTGTTGTTGCCGTGCACGGCGTCGATGCCCCAGATCACCGGGATCCCGGTCCGGGTCGCCTTGGACGCCTGCCAGTAGGCGTCGGCCAGGTCCAGCCAGGCGTCGACCGGCGCGTGCTTGTCGCGGTTCGGCCACGAGCCGCCGCCGTTGAGCACCGAGCCGATGTGGTGCTCCCGGACCTCGTCCGGGGTGATCGCGGCGATCTCCGGCTGGGTCATCTGGCCGACCTTCTCGGCCAGGGTCATGCCCGCCACGATCTTCCGGATCCGCCGCTCGTCGGCGGGGTTGGACTCGACCCGGCTGCGCACCCGCGGCCAGTCGGACAGCTCGGGGAGGTCCTTCTCGATCCGCGCGCAGCCGTGCTCGGTGCGCGGCTCGCCGACGACCGGCTGCCGGGGCTTCGAGTCGGGTGCGGCGCCGGCCACACCGGTGGCCACGCCGCCGGTGAGGAGGCCTGCGGCGAGCACCGCGGCCAGCGCGGCGCTCAGGGGTCTGCGGGACATCGGCGGTTCCGTTCGTCAGTGGCGACGGCTCTGTCGCGCCCGATCCTGGGTGTCGGAGGCGGTCTTGGTCAAGAGGTCCGTGGGAGCGCTTCCGCGCAGGTAGGGGGTTGGCGTCCCGGAACGTCCCGGTCCCGACGGCCAGGGACGAACCGGACAAGCCCGTCAATAGGCAACGGTGTTTACCAAATGTGCATCCGAATATTGTTCGCATTCGGCCTATCGAGACGTGGGCCATCCGATTCAACGATCGGGGGTCCGAATTACTTGACGCCGGAGTAGGTAATGCGGCAGGCTCCCCGAGTGGGTTGGAATCGTCCAATCAGGACTATCCGCACCAGGACCATCCGCCGGGTCCTCACGCACCGGGGAAAGAGCACACGCACATGTCCTTGAGGTCACCCCTGTCCCGCCGCGCCCTCGTCCTGGCCGCGGCGGTCGCCCTCACCGCCCCCGCCGCGGTCGCCCAGGCCGCGGAGAACCCCTACGAGCGGGGCCCCGCCCCGACCAACTCCAGCATCGAGGCGAGCCGCGGCCCGTTCGCGACGAGCCAGACCACCGTCTCCTCGCTGTCCGCGAGCGGGTTCGGCGGCGGCACGATCTACTACCCGACCAGCACCGCCGAGGGCACCTTCGGCGCGGTCGCGATCTCGCCCGGCTACACCGCGGCCCAGTCCAGCATCTCCTGGCTCGGCCCGCGCCTGGCGTCGCAGGGCTTCGTGGTCTTCACCATCGACACGAACTCCCGCTACGACCAGCCCGCCTCGCGCGGCGACCAGCTCCTCGCCGCGCTGGACTACCTGACCACCCGCAGCTCCGTGCGCGACCGCATCGACCCCGACCGCCTCGGCGTGATGGGCCACTCGATGGGCGGCGGCGGCGCCCTGGAGGCCACCAAGGACCGGCCGACCCTCCAGGCGTCGATCCCGCTCACCGCGTGGAACACCACCAAGACCTGGTCGACGGTGCGGACGCCCACGCTGATCATCGGCGCGGAGAACGACTCCGTGGCCTCGGTGACGACGCACTCCGAGCGCTTCTACACCGGCCTGCCGTCCACGCTGGACAAGGCGTACCTGGAGCTGGACGGCGCGAGCCACTTCGCGCCGAACTCGCCCAACACGACCATCGCCAAGTACAGCATCGCCTGGCTCAAGCGGTTCGTCGACGACGACCTCCGCTACGAGCAGTTCCTCTGCCCGGCGCCGCGCGGCACGGCCATTTCCGAGTACCGCGACACCTGCCCGCATTCGTGACCGAACCGTCCTGACGTTTCGACGGTATTTCGACAAGGCGAGCTGTTCGCGCTGCCCAAGGCGCGAACAGCTCGCTTTCACATTCGTGAAAATGCTTGCCGTATGTGAACCTGCTGCTCTAACGTCCGATGGGAGCGTTCCCAGAGCCCTGCTCGCAAGGAGGCGGAGCATGAATCCTCGCGATTCCCGGCTTTTCCCGCCTTTCCGGCGGACAGCGGGCGGGGCCGCCGCCTGAGCGCGGAACGCACCCGATCCCGGGTGGGGGGCTGCCGCGGGGGCGTCCCCCACCCGTGCCGACCGGTCCCGGCAACGCACGGCGGGCGTTGCGGGGAGCAGGGCCGCCACGACGCGGCCGGCCTCAACGGAGAGGTCGGGCCCGCCGGGGGGGCCCCCCGGGGCAACGCTCCCCCCCCCCGGGGGACGGACAGGGGCAGACGACCGAGGAACCCCAC
>NZ_JBHWIE010000155.1:12143-16797 GCF_042732085.1 Actinosynnema sp. NPDC059797 | reverse complement strand
GGTACCGGGAGGCGGGTCGGCCGGTGGAGCTGGCCGAGTCGCTGGAGGACGCCGCCGCGCTGCTGGCCGAACTCGGTGACGACGGCGCGGCCGACGCGGCGACGCGGGAGGCCGTGGCGCTCTACCGGGGTTTCGGCGCGGAGTGGGACGCGCGGCGGGCGGGTGCTCGGTTGTGCCGTGCGGCCTGAGGGTCCTCGGGGAAGGCGGGGCGGGACGGGCGCGCGCGGTCGTGCCCGGCGCCGGGTGCGACCGCACCCCATGATCGGGAGGGCCGCGGCGGGGCGTGCCGGGTGGGCGGAGAGGGATGGATGAACGGCGTGGCGACTCGGGTGCGGGCGCACCGTCGCGCTTGGGGAGCCTCAGGGGAAGGGCAGCGGGATGACGGCGTTGCGGTTGGTCGTGCTGGGTCCGGTGCGCGCGTGGGTCGGGGACCGGGAGGTGGCGCTGGGCTCGGCGCGGCCCCGGGCGGTGTTCGCGATGCTCGCGCTGCGCGCGGGCGCGGTGGTGCGGCGGGACGAGCTGGTCGCGGGCGTGTGGGGCCGGGACGCCCCGGCCACCGCGGAGGGCAGCGTCCACACCTACGTCTCGTTGCTGCGCAAGGCATTGGAGCCGGACCGGGCGCGCGGCACGGCGTCGCGGCTGCTGGAGTCCGTCGGTTCGGGCTACCGGCTGCGGTGGGACCCGGCCGCCTCGGACCTGGCCGCGTTCCGGGGGCTGCGGGCGCGCGGTCAGCGGCAGCTGGCCGACGGCGACGCGGACGCCGCGCTGGCCTCGCTGACCGCGGCGCTGGAGCTGTGGCGGGGTGAGGCGCTGGCGGGTTTGAGCGGCCCGTTCACCGAGTCGCGGCGGCGTGAGCTGACCGCGGAGCGGGCCACCGCGCGGGAGCTGCGCGCCGAGGCCGCCCTGGCGACCGGCACGTACACCGACGTGATCGCCGAGCTGGGCGCGCTGGTCGCCGAGGAGCCGCTGCGGGAGCGGGCGCGCGAGCTGCTGGTGCTGGCCCTGCACCACAGCGGGCGCGGCGCGGAGGCGCTGGAGGTGTTCCGCGACGCCCGCCGCGTGCTGGTCGCCGAGCTGGGCGTGGAGCCGGGTCCCGGGCTGCGCGCCGCGCACCAGCTGGTGCTCACCGGCACGCGCCGCGACCCCGCCGCCCCGCACCCCGCGCCGCCGCGGGCGTCCACGATCAGCCACACCTTCCCCCACCACACCGAGCCGGCCGTCACCGCGGCGGTGGTCGAGACCGCGCCGGTGGTCGAGCCGGACCCGGACCCGGATCCGGACCCGGTCGAGGGGCCGGTCCTGCTCGGCCGCGACGCCGAGCTGGACGCCGCCTCGCGCGCGGTCGACGGCCTGTCCGCCGGGCGCGGCCGGGCGCTGTGGATCGAGGGCGAGATGGGCATCGGCAAGTCGGCGCTGCTGACCGCCGTGCTGGCGCGGGCCGCCGCGGCCGGGCACCCGATCGCCCACGCCGTCGCCGACGAGCTGGACAGCCGCTTCCCGCTCCGGCTCGCCCTGGACGCCCTGGGCGTGGACCCCTCCGCCACCGAACCGCGGCGCGCGGCCGTGGCCCGGGCGCTGCGCGAGCGGCAGCCCGCCGGGTCGATCTTCGCGGGCGGCGACCCGGTCGCGGGCGGGGTCGACCGGCTGGTGGCCCTGGTGGAGCAGCTCTGCGCGGACGGGCCGCTGGTGCTGGCGCTGGACGACCTCCAGTGGGCGGACGAGAGCAGCACCGAGGTGTGGCACCGGCTCGGCGCGCTGACCCGCCGCCTGCCGCTGCTGCTGCTGGGCGCGGCGCGACCGGTGCCGCACCGGCCGGAGGTGGCCCGCCTGCGGCGCGTCGTGGAGTCCGGTGGCGGTGCGGTGCTGGACCTGGCGCCGCTGGGCGAGGCGGACGTCGCGGGCATGGTCGCGCGGCTGGTCGGCGCGCCGCCGGGACCCGCGCTGCGCGAGATAGCCGCGCGGGCGGGCGGCAACCCGCTGTACGTGCGCGAGGTCGCGGACGCGCTGCTGCGCGAACGGCTCGTGGTGGTCGGCACCAGGGTGGCCGAGGCGCGCGAGCACGCCTTCGACCGGGCGCCGGGGTCGCTGGTGTCCGCGGTCGGCGGGCGCCTCGACTTCGTGTCCGCCCCCACGCGCGAGGTGCTGCGGTGGGCGGCGCTGCTGGGCGGCGAGTTCGCGATCGACGACCTGGCGATCGTGCTGGGCCGCCCGGTGCCGGAACTGGTGCCCGCGTTCGAGGAGGCCGCCGCGGCGGGTGTGCTGCGCGACGCGGGGCACCGCATCGCCTTCCGGCACCCGGTGCTGCGGCAGGCGCTGTACGAGGGCACGCCGGCGGCGCTGCGCAACGCGTTGCACCAGCAGGCCGCGCAGGCGCTCGCGCGGGCCGGCGCGCCGGTCGACCACGTGGCCGAGCAGTTGCTGGCCGCGCCGGACGACGCCGGGTCGTGGGTGGTGGACTGGCTGCTGCTCCGGGCGCCCGCGCTGGTCTACGAGGCGCCGCTGGTGGCGGTCGAACTGCTCCAGCGGGCGCTGCGGTCGCCGTCGGTGCCCGAGGAGCACGCCGCGACGTTGCGGGCGCACCTGAGCAGCGTGCTGTTCCGGATCGGCCGGGACGTCGAGGCCGAGCACCACGCCCGGCGAGCCCTGCCGCAGTTGCGCGACCCGGACCGGATCGCGGAGGCCCGGTGGACGCTGGCCTACGGGCCGTTCCGCGCGTCGCGGCCGGAGGAGGCGCTGGCGTCGCTGCGGGAGGCGCTGTCCGACCCGGTGCTGCCGGACGCGTGGCGGGCCAGGCTGCTGTCGTTGCAGGCGCTGGTGCAGCGGGCCGGGCTCGACGACCTCGACGCGGCGGCGGCGAGCGCGCGCGAGTCCATCGAGGTGGGCGAGCGCGGAGCCGACCCGTTCGCCATCGGCCAGTCGCTGGAGGTGCTGTGGCAGGTCGACGCGGCGCGGCGCGACTACGTGAGCGCGCTGGCCTACCTGGACCGGGCGCTGGACGTGGTGGGCACCGACCGCAGCCTCACCGACCTGAAGCTGGTGCTGCTGGACAACCGCGTGTTCACGCTCCAGTGCCTGGACCGGCTGGACGAGGCGACCGACACCCTGCGGCTGGCGTTCGAGGTCGCCGGGCACGGCGCACCCGTGGCGGCGCTCCAGGTGGGCGCGTCGGTCCACCGGTTCTGGCTGGGCGGGTGGGACGAGGCGGTGGCCCGGCTGGGCGCGGTGCTCGGTGACGATTCGGGCATCACGGGGTTCGGGCTGCGCGAGGGCGGGACGGTGCTGCTCCACGGCGTGGCCGCGCTGATCGCCGCGCACCGCGACGACGAGCTGGCGCTGAGGCGGCACCTGCACGCGGGCCTGACGGTGCCACTGGTGACGGCGGCGAACAGGGAGAACTGCGACTTCCTGGTAGCCGCCCGAGCCACGTCCGCGTACCGGGACGGCGACCACGCCGAGGCGATCGAGCTGCTGGGCGGGATCCTCGACACGCGTTACGCGCAGATGATGCTGCGGCACCAGTGGCTGCCCGAGCTGGTCCGGATCGCGCTGGACTGCGACGACCGGGCGACGGCGCGCGCTGCGGTGGAGGCGTGCGAGGCGGAGGCGGCCGTGGAGTCGACCGAGGCGAGGGCGGCCGCGGCGGCGCGGAGGTGCCGTTGCGTGTTGGAGGAGGATCCCGACGGGCTCACGGCGGTCGCGGCGCACTACCGGTCGGTGGGCCGGGTGTTCGAACTGGCGCAGACGCTGGAGGACCGCGCGGTCCTCCTGGCCCGCGCGCGGCGTGGGGCGGAGGCCGGGGCGACGTTGCGCGAGGCGGTCGGGCTGTACCGGGATCTGGGTGCGGCGTGGGACATCCGCCGAGCGACCAGCCGCGTTGGCTGAAGTGGGGTCTGATCGACCGGGTCTGATCGACCGGGTCGCTCTCACCGGGCTCGGTCGACGGTGTGCCCACGGCAGCCACCGCCGACCGCCCGGGTCGTGTTCAGCGCAGACAGTCGGTGAAGGTGTGCAGGGCGTCCACGCTGAGGACGAAACGCCGGCTGGGGCCGTCGAACAGCGCTTGGAAGAACCGGGCGAGGACGGGCAGGAGACCGGTGGGGTCGAGCGGTTCGTTCGCGCGCAGGGCGCTTGTGGCCCGGTCCACGCCCTCGTCGTTGACCTGTTGTTGTTCCGGGGTGATCTGCCCGCCCTGTGCGGCGGCGGCCAGTTGGGCGTGCAGTTGCAGTGCGATCAGGTCCGACTGCCGGATCGCCTGCGGTTGCAGCAGCACCAGGCCGGTGCGACCGCTGCCGTACTTGTCGGCCTTTCGGGGCGGGTGGCGAACCGGCGGTCAGGGGCGGTGCGCGACGCCTTCGACCAGTTCGACGGTGGCGCGGGGGTCGTCGACCTGGAGCACCAGGCGGGCGTAGCGCTCGTCGGCCAGTTCGATGACGACGGCTTTGGCGGGGTCGCGCACGTCCCAGAACACGCGGTCGCCGTCGAGGTGGAAGGTGCCCGCGGTGATCACACCGGGGAGGTGGGCGCCGGGGGCGCGGATGCCCTTGGGCTCCTTGATGATCCCGGGGTCCGCGGTGGCGCCCCGGACGTTGGCCAGCGGGATGGTCAGGGTGCTCTTGAGCGCCCAGAGCTTGTTCAGCCCTTCGATCGTCACGAC
>NZ_JBHWIE010000155.1:0-12133 GCF_042732085.1 Actinosynnema sp. NPDC059797 | reverse complement strand
CGTCGATGTGGACATTCGCCATGTCGTGCTACTTATCGTCGCGGGGAGGAATCGGGGGCGGCGCCCGCCCGGTCGGGTCCGGCTTTGGCCCGCAGGCGCAGGCCGAGCAGCGCCGCGGTGGCGTGGGGAACGGCCGTGGCGGTGCCGAGCGCCTCGTCGATGGCGTTCAGCGCCCGGTTCACCTCCGCGGCGACCTCGTCGTCCACGGGAGCGCGTTCGGCCGCCGCGAGCAGCAGGAAGTCCAGGCCCGTTCCGGTGCCCGACACCAAGCGCGAGGCCACCTCGAAGTCACCGGCGCGCCTCAGCGACGCGGCGAGGGGGCCGACCTCGTGCTCCACGTACCAGCGCAGTGCCGCCAGGTACAGCCCGCGTTTGCTGCCGAAGGTCTTGTAGAGGCTGTTGCGGTGCACGCCCAGGTGGGTGACCAGGTCGTCGACGGACACCCCGTCGTACACCCGCCCCGCGAACAGCACCGCCGCCGCCCGCACCACCTCGGCTTCGTCGAATCCCCTGGGTCGACCCATGTGCCGACCCTAGACCGTTGAGGAACGATCAGTCAAGAACGATCGTTCCTTAACTGCGCGCACCCTCCCACACACCCCGCCCCACCCGGCGCGGCGCGACGCGGTGCGTACGATCGCCCGTCGTGGGGGAACCTCGCGGCCCGTGGTGGGCACGGGCACGAACGCTGGTCGTCGCGACGGTCGTGGTGTGCGCCGGCGTCTTCTTGAGGACCGGGCTGCTCAGCGGCTTCAGCCGGGCGGTGCTGCTGGACGGGCCCGGCGTCGGCGGGAGCCCGTTCGACCACCCCGCGCTGACCGCGGCCGAGGTGCTCGCGGGGACGGCGCTGCTGGTGGCGCTGGCGCGAACGGCTCCGGCGCTCGTCGCATCGCCGTCCGTCGCCGTCGTACTGCTCGTCGGCGCGCACGCGGCCTGGATCCGCGAACACGCACCGGTGTCGCGCGCGGGAGCGGTCGGACTGGTGCTGGCGCTGGGCGTCGTCGCGGTCCTCGCCGGGGTGCTGCTCCGGACGCGCGAACGGTCACGGGTGCTGCTCGCCGCGGCGGCGGAAGACCGGGCCCGGCGCGAGGAACGGCTCGACATGGCCAGGGAACTCCACGACGTGGTGGCGCACCACGTCACGGGGATGCTGGTGCGGGCGCGGGCGGCGCTCCTGGTGGCGGAGCGCGACCAGGCCGCCGCGTGCGGGATGTTGCCGGGCATCATCGACGGGGGCACCGACGCGATGGGGGCCATGCGCGCGATGGTCAGCACGCTGCGGGGCGACGGCGCCCCCGCCGCGACCGGCGACCTCACCGCCGACCTGCACCGGCTCGTCGAGTCGTCGGACCTGCCGGTGCGGACCACCATCGAGCTGACCGAGGTGGTGCGGCCCGAGCTCGGGCGGTCGGTGTTGCGCATCGTGCAGGAGGCGTTGACCAACACGCGCAAACACGCCCCGGACGCGACGAGCGTGGCGGTGGAAGTGCGGCTCACCCCGTCGGCGGTGCTGTTGTCCGTCGTGGACGACGGGACGAGCAGACCCGCGCACTCGGGCGGGTTCGGGCTGATCGGCATGGAGGAACGGGTGCACGGGTTGGGTGGGCGGTTCTTCGCGGGGGCCACCGGGGAGGGCTGGCTGGTCACGGCCGAGCTGCCGCTGGAGGCGCGCGCGTGATCTCCGTGCTCATCGCCGAGGACCAGGCCATGGTCCGCGCCGGCTTCCGCCTCATCCTGGAGTCCCAACCCGACGTGGACGTGGTCGCCGACGTCGCGGACGGGATCAGCGCGGTGCAGCGCGCCCGCGAGTTGCAGCCGCAGGTCTGCCTGGTCGACGTGCGGATGCCGGGGCTGGACGGCCTGGAGGTCACCCGGCGGCTCGCGCCGCACACCCGTGTCGTGGTGGTGACGACGTTCGACAGCGACGAGGTGCTGGAGAGGGCGCTGGACCTGGGCGCGTGCGGGTTCCTCACCAAGGACGCGAGTCCCGGCCTGCTGGTCGAGGCGGTCAGGTCGGCGGCGCGGGGTGACGTCCTGGTGTCCCCGCAGGTCGTGTCGCGGGTGCTGCGGCGGTCGGTGCCGCCGGTCCCGAGCGCCGACGCCGACGTGCTGACCCCGCGGGAGCTGGAGGTCGTGCGCCACGTCGCGCGGGGGCTGAGCAACAACGAGATCGCCGCCGCGATGAGGATCTCGGTGTCGTCGGTGAAGGCGCACCTGGCCTCGGTGCAGGGCAAGGTCGGCGCGCGCAACCGCGTCGAGATCGTCACCTGGGCGTTCCGCGCGCACGTGGTGGCCGGCTGACCCCGGCCATCCGGCCGGCTCCGCCCGTTCCGGGTGGCCGAACGGCCAGGACCTCCCGGTCCGTCGGCCGATCCGGCGCCACCCCGCCCGGCAATAGGTTCGTCCGCATCGGATCTCGTCGTGGACGGAGGGTTTCGACCTGTGCTGGATCAGGTGTGGTGGGCGTTCGGCGAGGTGTTCCGCGCGCTGTCGAACCCGCTCATCGCGGGTGGCGTGGTGGCGGGCGGCGTGGCGCTGGGCTTCGGGGGGCGGCTCGCGGCGCGGAGGGCGGGGTGGCGACCGGTCCCCTCGGTGCTGGCGGGGGTCTCGCTCGGTGTCGTGCTGGGGGTGACGTTCTCGCGCGCGCTGCCGGACTGGGCGGGCCGGGACCAGTTCTGCCAGATCAACGGTTTCTCGCTCCACGGCTCGGTGGAACTGCTGAACGCCCTGCTGTTCGTGCCGCTGGTGTTCTGCGCCGTGCTGGCCACGCGACGGCCGGTCGCGGTGCTGGTGTCGGCGGTCGCGCTGAGCGCGGCGATCGAGGTCGTGCAGCCGCTCACGCGGCGCGGGTTGTGCGAGACGCAGGACTTCCTCAACAACAGCGCGGGAGCCGTGGCGGCGGCGGTGCTCGCGGCAGGTGTGCTGGCGGTGCGCCGGCGTCGGCCGGTGGAGCGGTGACCGCGGTGACGCACCGCACCCCGCGAACGGGACGACCCGGCACCGGTGGCCCGGTGCCGGGCGTTCACCCCCGATCGCTGCTCAGTGCCAGCCGAACTTCGACCAGAGCTGGTTCGGGTTGCCGAGGCAGTCCCAGGACATGACGATCGCGCCGTCGTGCGTGGCCCAGCCGCCGACCTCCATGCAGAGCGAGGTCATCTCGTTGGTGTACTGGTTCATGTTGGCCACCGTCCTGATCCAGGTCTGGTGCTCGACCTCGTAGCACGGCTGTTGCCAGAGCGCCACGCCGCGGCCGTGGATGCCGGTGATGCACTGGCCGGTGAAGCCGTTGCTGATCAAGAAGTACGCGACCGAGCCGTCCCCCATGTAGAACCACTCGTACCACGCCTGGGAGCTGTGGCCCGCCAGGCACTGCCGCTGCACCGCGGCGGCGCCCTCGGCGGTGCCGCTCATGTCCAGGCACTTCCCGCTGTGGAAGTTGCGGTAGGTGTACGGGCCCGACCACGACCCCTGCACCCGCACCCCGTCCGGGCCGATCGGCGCCGGTGGCGGTGCGGGCGCCGCCGGTACCGGGGTGGCGGCGACCCGAGCCGCCACCGGTGCCGCGGAGGCTGGCGCCGCCAAGACCGCCGTGAACAGCACCAGCAGTGAGAACACCGCCCCCAGTGACGCGCGGTTTCGCTGTGACCGCATGGTTTCCCCCTTCGTCGTTCCCATCGTGGAAGATCACGTGCCGCCGGCCGCCTAGCAGTGCCCGATCCCCCACGCCGGGTCCCGGCCGGTCGACAGGTACGCGCCGGTGACCCAGCCGATCGTCTGGTGCGGGTAGTCCACGTCGGTGGCGGTGTAGTACCAGACGTTGACGCCGTTGACCACCTCGCCCTCGGCCCAGCAGCGGAGCTGCACGGACCGGCCCTTCGACAGCAGGTCGACGTGGTCCGACTTCGACGTCGGCCGGGCCCGCTGGTAGACGTTGACCAGGGTCTCGGCGCACAGCCAATAGGAGTCGAAGTAGCACACGTAGGTGACCTGCGCCGAGACGTCCGGCGCGGGGGTGGGACCGGAGGCGTGACCGGTGCCGGTCACCAGGCCGAGCATCGCGACGGCGCTCGCCGCCACGGCTCCCACGCGGACCGGGGTTCTCTTGGATGACATGTTCGACCTCTTCGCTCGATCGGTGTTCTGCGGGAGGCGGGGACGCTCAGCCGTTGCCGGTGTAGCCGGTCGCGCGGAGCACCTCCTCCACCGCGCGGGCGTAGGCGCGCCCGCCCTGCTGGTTGGGGTGGAAGCTCTCGCGGCTCAGGCAGGGGCCGCCGTCCCACGGCACGCACAGCGCCGACGGCTTGTCGCCGGGGTGGAAGTCGCCCTCGCCCCGCGGCCCGCTGGAGAAGCCGTTGATCCACTCGCCGTCGTCGCAGGCGCTGTGCCCGTCGAACACCCCCGTCAGCCAGGCGTAGTCGACCGGGATGCCCTCGGCCTTGAGCTGCCGCACGGCCTGGTCCTGCTGGTAGGCGAAGTAGTTCGCCAGGCTGTTGAGCGACGAGGCGTCCCTCGGGTCGATGAGCAGCCCGCCGAGCCCGCACCCGTTGGCCGTGCTGACCAGCTTCGGGTAGCCCGCGAGCAGGATCCGCGCGTTGGGGGCGTAACCGGGCTGGTGCACCTTGCGGACGACCTCCTTGGTGGCGGCCACGGACCGGTCGATGACCGCCCGGTACTCCTCCAGGAACGCCTCGTCCCAGCAGTGGCCGACGGAGCACTCCACGACCGCGTTGGCGAAGGCGCCGCCGTCGTTGCCGCCGACGGTCATGGTGACCAGCGAGGTGTTCTCGTCGAGCACGCCGGACTCGAGCTGGCTGATCTCGTGGAACTGCCCTTCGCCGTGCTGGTACTCCTCCGGCTGGTCCCAGGAGTTGGGCCGCCAGCCCACCAGGTTCACCGTCCTGGCCCCCGAGCAGGCCACGAAACCGAGTTCGGTGCTCGTGCTGAACCGGTCGGACAGGTGACCCACCGGTTCGGCGGCGCCGGGCACGGTCATCACCCTGGGCCAGGCCGAGGCGCTGCGCCGGCAGGCGTTCCAGCGCGGCTTGCCGTGGTTGTCGTCGCTCTCGCGGGCGTAGCCGCCCATGCCCTCGCCGGAGGAGTACGAGTCGCCCAGCGCCGCCACGAGGTGCTGCGGTTTGCCCGGCAGCAGCTGGAACGCGACGGCGTCCCACGCCACGTCGTCGGTGCCCTTCCCGTCGTAGGTCTCGGTGGACAGCCGCACCTTCGGCACGCCGGAGAACTGGTGGACCCCGGCGGAGACCCACCGGTTGGCCTCGATCCCCTGGGACAGCACGCGACGCCGGTCGAAGCCGTTGCCCCGGTCGATGTGGTAGCGCGCCTGCTGGGTGTGCGCGCCGTGGTCGGGCAGGTGGACCAGGACCCGTGCCCAGCCGTGGACGGCCCGGTCGGCGCTCCAGGTGCCGGTGACGCGCATCTTGCGTCCCTCGTCGTCGTCCTGCCGGGTGTGGGCGAACCAGAAGTGGCCGCCGAAGCCCGCGCCGAGCTGGTGGAAGTCCACCTTGGACGGTCTGTGACCGGTGGCGTCGGCGGCGAAGTCGAGGGAGAACCGCCCCGCGTTCTGCCAGGGACGCCCGCAGCCCGGCCGGATGGACGGCGTCGTGTCGGGCACGTCGTCGATGACGAGGGTGTCGGGCGGCAGGCCCGCCGTCGAGCAGTTCGGCGGGTAGCTCGTGGCGTCCTCCTGGTAGGCGTAGCCGGGGTCGAAGCGCAGCAGCTCGTTGCCGCACTGCCGCGGGCATTCCTTCCACGACACCGACTGGTGGTACCAGCACTTGAGGTCGTAGTAGCCGTCGGTCTTGTGCGCGCACGGCCCGGCCGGCTCACCGCGGACGTCGCCCTGCCCGCCGGGCGGGTTGCCCGGGTAGTTCGGCACGTACCCCTTGCCCGGCTCGCACTGGTTGGACTGGTCGCAGAACAGGAACCTCGGCGGCTTGGCCAGCGCGCGGTACTCCGCGTCGACCCACCACGCCTGCCGGTAGCCCGCGATCGGCTGGTCCGGACCCTCGAAGGTGTTGATCGGGTGCCCGGCCCAGCCGATCACCTTCTCCGGGTAGGGCCAGTCCTGCGGGTGCCGGGCGTCGTCGTAGCCGTGCTCCAGGAACGGCAGCCGGTCCGGCTTGTACCGCGGGTTGGCCGGGTTGTTCAGCCAGCCAAGGCCCCACGGCGAGCCGTCGTTCCGGTTGGGGTAGAAGCCGGAGTTGTAGGCCCACACGGCGAAGAACCAGTTCTCGACGTGCCGGGGATCGCCGCCGTTGACCGTGAGCCCGGACCGGCGGACCTCGTTCCACTTGAGGCCGAGCAGCTGAACACCCGCGGCGACGTTGGCCGCGAAGTCCAGCGCGACCGCCCGCTGCGTCTGGTACGGCAGCGCGATCTCGTTCGGCTTCTCGTGCCCGGCCAGCCGCATCCCGTCGGTCATCTGCATGACGCCGTAGCCGCAGTCGGACTTGTCCCAGTGGATGTCCCAGTCGTCGCCCTTGTTGTCGTCGTAGATGGCGCGACCGTAGAAGTTGCCGATGAGCGGGTTGGCGGTCACACCGGGCATGGCCGCGCCGGTGGCCTGCCACAGGTTGGACTCCTGCGCGGCGATGCCGAGCGCGATCTGCGCCGGGATCGTCCCGCCGCCCTCCAGCGGCATCAGCGGGAAGACCTGCTGCGGCGAGTAGGCGGGCATCCCGAGGTTCTTCCAGTTCGCCTCGCGCCGCACGGTCAGCGAGGAGCGCACGGCTTGGTCCACCGCCCACTCGATCTGCCTGGGTTTGGGCTGCATCGCCTGGTTGCGGGGGTCGCCGCGCGGCACCGAGCACCAGCGGTCGCCGTCCACCGGATCGTCGGGCGCACCGGAGGCGGCGACCCCGCCGGGCGCGGCGCGGGCCACCCGGCCGCTGCCCGCCGCGTCGGCCACCGCCGCCGCGGGGTCGACGTCGAACGCCACCGACCGGCCGGTCCTGGTCGACCGGGCGTCCAGGCGCACGTCCCGCGCCGAGAGGTGGTCGACACCCGGCGCGGCGGTGACGCGGGTGACGGCGAACTCGCCCAGCGTCGAGACCTCGGCGTCGGCGGGCACGTCGAGCCGGCGCACGCCCGGCGGCAGCGCCGCGACCTCCTCGGCCCGGCCGGTGACGAACACCCGGCCGCCCGCGCCCGCCTCGACGCCGAGGTCCCCGATGCCACCGGCGGCGAGCGTGGCGAGGTCGGCTCCCCCGGCGGCCCGCCGCACGAACGCCCGGTCGGCGGACAGGTCGAGGAAGACCACGCCGCCGTCGGCGTCCGGGACCAGCTCGAACGGCACGGTGGTCGACGGCGCGAGCAGGACGCGCGCGCCGTCGCCCGCCAGCCGCACGAGGCTGTGGCCGTCGGCGGCGACGATGCCGTCACCCACCGGCACGGCCGAGGTCAGCTGCCCGGCCACCTCGACCGGCTCGGCCGGGGTGCCGGAGGCGGCGTCGAGCCTGACCACCCGCGTCCGCTCCGGGCCGCCGGCGAGGCCCTCACCGGTCAGGCTCTGGGTCACCACGGCGGTTTCGCCCGTGCCGCAGCCCGGGCTGAAGTAGGCCAGCGTGCTGCGGACCGGCGGCTTGGTCACCGCGCCCGTGGCGAGGTCCACGACGGCGACGAACGCGCCGCGTGAGGACAGCTCCTCCTCGTTGGTGAACGTGCGCGGCGCGTAGGCCACCACCAGCCGCTGCCCGGAACCGGTGAGGCAGGAGTTGCCGATCCACCGGTCGACCTCGAACCCCGGCTCGGACAACGTGGCCGCCGTGCGCCACGCGTAGCCCGACGACGCCTCGGCGACCAGCACGTGGAAGCCGTCGGCGTCGCCGGTCGTGGTCCACGCCCGGTCGGCGGAGGCCCGCCAGTCCGCGCCCAGCAGCGCGTTCCGGTCCGAGGGCGCCACCTCGGCGGTCGGCGGCCGTTCCGGGGCCGCGGCCGGGTCGGCGACGGCCGTCCCGCCGCGGTCGTGCGCGGCGGGCACGACGAGGGCTGTGATCGACACCGCGGCGAGCGCGAGCAGGCGGACGCGCGGGCGCGGGACCACCGCTGCCCGGACGTCCGGTGATCTGGTGGACAACAAGGTCGACCCCCCTGAGAATCGCATGAGGGGGAGACTGTGCGCGATCGGTCCTGCGAAGCTTCGGTGACTTCCTTGAAAGCGCACGTCAGGCCCCCGAAATGGGGGGTGTGCGTTGGTGGAGTTGAGGTTGTTGGGCGAGGTCGCCCTGGTCGTGGACGGCCGGCACGTGGACCTCGGACCGGCCAGGCAGCGCACCGTGTGGGCAGCGCTGGCTCTGGAGGTCAACCGCGTGGTGCCGGTGGAACGCCTGGTCGAGCGGGTCTGGGGCGAGGAGCCGCCGCTGCGGGCGCGGCCGACGCTGCTGACCTACCTGTCACGGCTGCGGCAGGTCCTGGCCGGTGCGGAGGGCGTGGAACTCGTCCGGCGTTCGGGCGGCTACCTGCTGGCGGCGGACGAATCAGCGGTGGACCTGCACCGGTTCCGGCGGCTGTGCGCCCGCGCCCGCGCCTGCCCCGACGGCGCGCGGGCCGCGCGGTGGTGGACCGAGGCGCTGGCGCTGTGGCGCGGTGAGGTGCTCGCGGGGCTGACCGGCGAGTGGGCCGAGGCCGAGCGGGAGTTGTTGCGGCAGGAGCGCCTGGCCGCCGAGCACGACCTGGTCGACGCTCGGTTGCGCGCGGGCGAGGGCGGGACCCTGGTGGACGAGCTGGCGGCGCGGGTGGCCGGCAACCCGCTGGACGAGCGGGTCGCCGGGCAGTACCTGCTGGCGCTGCACCGCGCCGGGCGGTCGGCGGACGCGTTGGCGCACTACCGGCACGTGCGTGAACGGCTGCTCGACGAGCTGGGCGCGGATCCCGGTCCCGCGCTGGTGGAGCTGCACGGGCGGATCCTGGCCGCCGACCCGGCGCTCACCGCCCCGCCCGTCGCCCCGCCCGTCGCCCGGTCCGGGGACGTGGCCGAGCGGGCGGTGGTGCCCCGGCAGCTGCCCGCCGTCCCCTGGCTGTTCGTCGGCCGCGACGACGAGCTGCGGCGGCTCGACGACGAGCTGGCCCGCGCCGCGGCGGACGGCTCGACGATGATCACGGCCGTCGCCGGCGCGGGCGGCATCGGCAAGACCTGGCTGGCCCTGCACTGGGCGAACCGGCACCTGGACCGGTTCCCCGACGGTCAGCTGTTCGTCGACCTGCGCGGCTTCGCCCCGGACGGCCGGCCGATGGACCCGGACGTGGCGGTGCGCGGTTTCCTCGACGCGCTGGGGGTCGAACCCCACCGCCTGCCGCGGGAACCGCACGCCCAGGCCGCCCTGTACCGGAGCCTGGTGGCGGACCGGCGGGTGCTGGTGGTGCTGGACAACGCCGCCGGGGCGGCGCAGGTCACCCCGCTGCTGCCCGGCGGTGCCGCGTGCGCGGTCGTGGTGACCAGCCGCGAGCTGTTGACCGGGCTGAACACCGGGCACGCCGCCGCCCACGTGGCGCTGGACGCGCTCTCCGACCCCGAGGCCCGCGCCCTGCTCGTCAACCGGCTCGGCGACGCCGAACCCGCCGCGATCGAGGAGCTGATCGCGTTGTGCGGCGGCTACCCGCTGGCGTTGGGCATCGTCGCCGGGCACGCCCGCACCCGCCCTCGGCTGCCCCTGACGGCGCTGGTCGACGAGCTGCGCGACCTGGGGCTCGGCGCCTTGGACGACAACGACCCCGCCGCGAGCCTGCCCGCCGTGCTCTCCTGGTCCCACCGGGCCCTCACGCCCGAGCAGCGCACGGCGTTCGCGCTGCTGGGCGTTGCCCCCGGCCCGGACATCGGCCTGGCGGCCGCCGCCGACCTGATCGGCCTGCCCCCGCACCGGGCCGGGGTGGTGCTGCGGGCCCTGGAACAGGCGTCCCTGATCAGCCGCGACGCCCGCGGCCGGTACCGGATGCACGACCTGATCCGCCAGTACGCCGCCGACACCGCCCGCGACCTGCCCGCCCCGGCGCGGGAGGCGGCGCTGCGGCGGGTCGTCGACTCCTACCTGCACACCGCGCTGGCCGCGGACCTGAGGTTGTCGCCGCAGCGCAAGCTGATCGACGTGGCGCCGCCGGTCCCCGGCTGCCACCCGGAGCCGGTCGCCGACCACTCCGCGGCCATGGCCTGGTTCGAGCGGGAGCACGCCTGCGTCCTGGCCGCCCAGCGGGCCGCGGCCGACCGGCGGTGGGACGACGTCGTGTGGCACCTGGCGTGGGCGCTGAACACCTTCCACCACCGGACGGCGCGCCTGCACGACGAGGCCGCCGCCTGGCAGCTGGGGCTGGTCGCGGTCGAGCGCGCCGGCGGACCGGCCGACGTGGTGCTGGGCCGCCGGTTGCTCAGCCGGGTCCTGGCCCGGCTGCACCGGCACGACGAGGCGCTGGAACTCCTGCGGCGGGCCCTCGTGACGGCCGAGGAGCACGACGACCTCACCGGCCAGGCGTACCTCCACGGCACCCTCTCGCAGGTCCTGGAGAACGTGGACGAGGAGAGCGCGCTCGACCACGCCACCCGTGCGCTGGAGCTGTTCCGGACCCTCGGTGACCCGGTGCCGCAGGCGCAGGCCCTGGCCAACATCGGCTGGCTCAACGCCCGCCTTGGCCGCCACGCCGAGGCGGTGCGGCACTGCCTGACCGCGCTGGAGCTGCACCGGCGCCACGGCCACCGCCAGGGCGAAGCGCACACGCTGGACAGCCTGGGCTACACCGCCCACCAGGGCGGCGACCACGAGGGCTCGACCGGCTACTACCGGCAGGCCCTCGCGCTGTGGCGGGAACTGGGCGACGCCTACAACGAAGCCGAGTCCCTCGACGGCATCGGCCACCCGCTCGCCGCCCTGGGTCGTGCCGACGAGGCCCGCGAGACGTGGCGAGCGGCCCTGGAGCTGTACCGGAGGCAGGGGCGCGACACCGAGGTGGAGCGGCTCCGCGCCCACCTCGACGGGCTCGGCCTCGACGAATTCGACCACGGCGAACCCGGTGGCCGCCGGGATCCGGTCACGGGCCGCGGTCCGGTCGGGGTACCGGGAGGGCGGCGATGAGCAACGGCCGCAGAGCGGGCCGGGTGGTACTCGCGTTGGCCGCGATCGGCTCGGACATCACGACCCCTGCGGCACGCGCGAGGCCGACGAGGCGAGGGAGCTCGCAGCCAGGCTGATCGCCGCCGATCTCGGCGCCCGCCGACAGGGCGGGCCAAGACGAATGTCCTCCCGCATGAGCGGGGGTCTTCCCTCGTACTACCCGGAGCGGGGGAACCGCGCCCCAGCCGCGCGGTCCTCCGGCGCACCCCGGTCCGATCCCGGTGTTCCCGTGCGACGAGGAGTTGCTACTCGTCCCCGGCGGGAGCGCCGATCACACCGTTGGCCGACATGATCCAGTTCGGTTCGGGGCGTGCGCCTCGCGCGCAGGCCGTGCCCCGCAGGCCCCGCCGCACCTGGTCCACCACTCGGCGCAGCCTGGCCCGGTCCCGCTCGGCCACCGAGGTCTTGTCCACCTCAGATCATCCCCTTCCTCAAGGCGTAGGCGACCGCGTGCGGCCGGTTGCGCAGGTTGAGCCGGGTGGTCAACCCGTAGAAGACGTTCTTGATCGTGCGCTCCGAGTAGCACAGCCTGCTGGCGATCTCGGCGGTGTCCAGCCCGTCCGCCATCAGGCGCAGCACGTCCGCCTCGCGCGGCGTCAGCTTCGGCACGCCCGCGTCCGGCGACACCAGCTCCCGCTGGAGCCGCTCCACGTGCTTGAGCAGCTCCGCCACCAGGCTGGGCGGCATGACGCCGCCGCCCGAGGCGGCCGCCAGGACGCTGCGCAGCACCCGCTCCCCGGTGGCGGCGCTGCGGGGCAGGATGGCCACCACCCGGCACTCCACGGCGGCGAGCACGTCCTTCTCGCCGACCTCGTCGAGCACCAGCACCATCGGCGCGCCGACGTCGGCGGCGACCCGCCGCAGGCCGGACAGCACCTCGGGCCCGATGCGGTCCACGGCGACGACGACCACGTCCGCCCGCGCCCGCTGGTCCCACTCCAGGACCACGATCTCGGCTCGCGAGCCGAGGTAACTGGTCAAGCCGGCCATGCAGCTGACTCATATACAAATCATAAGCA
>NZ_JBHWIE010000154.1:0-16843 GCF_042732085.1 Actinosynnema sp. NPDC059797 | reverse complement strand
TGGTCCGCCACTGCTCATCGCTCAACTCGTGCCTGCGGATCACGACCCAAGATCAAAGCAGACCAACCGCACCCGCTTTGAGGACAGGCCCTAGGACCGCGCCTTGGCGGTCTTGCGGTTGTTGGCCTTCTGGATGGCCTTCAGGAGCTGGTCCTTGCTCATCGTGGACCGGCCCGCGATGTCCAGCCTCTTCGCCAGGTCGTACAGGTGCTGCTTGCTCGCGTTGGCGTCCACGCCGCCCGCGGTCTTGCCGGGCTTGGGGGTGCTGCGCGCGGCCTGCGCGTCCGAGGGCCCCTTCTGCTCCTTCGGTTCCCAGTGGTCGCCGACCTTCTCGAAGGAGTGCTTCAACGCCGCGAACGCCGTGCGGTGCGCCCGCTGGCCCTCGCCGTAGGTCTCCACCGCCGAGTCGTGGGCCTTGATCCAGGTCCGCTGGGCCTTCTTCGGCGAGCGGGCGATCGTGCTGGGCAACTCCTTGGCTCCGGGCATGGCTCCTCCTCGCACGTGGTTTCACCTGCACCGCCCGGGTACCCGAACCCCATGACCGACATGCGCGCCCCCGTGGAAGTCCAGCCGCCGCTCGACGGAACCGTGATCGACCTGCTGCCGCACGCCACCGAGGAAGAGGTGGCGGGCGCCGTGCGGACCGCGCGCGAGGCGCTGGCCGGGTGGGCGGCCACGCCGGCGGGGGAGCGGGGCGCGGCGCTGCGGGCCGCGGCCGACGAGGTGCGCGCGCACGCCGACGAGCTGGCCGCCGCGGTGGAGTCGGAGACCGGCCGCCCGTTCGACTCGGCCCGCGAGGGCGTGCTGGCCGCGGTGTCCACACTGGAGCAGTACGCCGAGCTGGGACCGGTGCACCGGGGGCGGTCGCTGCTCGGCTCGCCCGGCGCGGCGGACTTCATGGTGCCCGAGCCGCGTGGCGTGGTGGTGGCGCTCACCCCGTGGAACGACCCGGTGGCGGTGGCGTGCGGCCTGCTCGGCGCGGCCCTGGTCACCGGCAACACCGCGGTGCACAAGCCCAGTGAGCGCTGCCCGCGCACGGGCGTGCTGCTCGGCGGTCTCCTGGCCGGGCACTTCCCGCCGGGCGTGCTCCAGACCCTGTCCGGCGACGGCGAGGTGGGCGCGGCGCTGGCCGCGTCGGCGCACGTGGACGTGGTCGCGCACGTCGGCGGCACGGCCACCGGCCGCTCCATCGCCCGCGCCTGCGCGCTCACCGGCGCCAAGGCGCTGCTGGAGAACGGCGGCAACGACCCGCTGGTCGTGGACGCGGACGTGGACCCGGTGTGGGCCGCCGGGCAGGCCGCGACGGGCGCGTTCACCAACGCCGGCCAGCTGTGCACCTCGGTGGAGCGGATCTTCGTGCACGAGGCGGTCGCGGAGGGGTTCCTGGCCGCCCTGTGCGAGCAGGCCCGGCGGTGGACCGCGAACGCCCAGCCGCTGGTGGACCGGCGGATGCGGGACCACGTGCACGCGCACGTGGCCGAGGCGGTGGCCGACGGCGCGGAGCTGCTGGTCGGCGGCGAGGTGCCGGAGGGCGAGGGCGCGTTCTACCCGGCGACGGTGCTGACCCGCTGCACGCCCGGGATGCGGGTGATGCGGGAGGAGACGTTCGGGCCGGTCGCCCCGGTGCGGGTGGTGGCCTCGTTCGAGGAGGGCCTGGCGGAGGCGTGCGCGGACGAGCACGGCCTGGCCGCGACCGTGCTGACCGGGTCGATGGCCAACGCCCAGCGGGCGTGGCGGGAGCTGCCCGTGGGCACGGTGAAGGTCAACGCGGTGTTCGGCGGCGCGCCGGGCGGGGCGGCGCACCCGCGCCGGGCCTCCGGCACCGGGTTCGGCTACGGGCCCGAGCTGCTCGACGAGCTGACCGCGGTGAAGGTGGTGCACCTGGGCCAGGCCGAGGTGCGGCGCTAGATCCAGCCCTCCTCCCAGGCCAGGCGCGCGGCCTCGTAGCGGGTGCTCACCCCGAGCTTGGTCATCGCCGAGGACAGGTAGTTGCGGACGGTGCCCGCGGCCAGGTGGGCGTCGCGGGCGATGACGGCGACCGTGCCGCCGCCCAGGGCGTGCCGCAGCACGTCCAGCTCCCGCGCGGTCAGCGGGCACGCGCCCTCGGTGAGCGCGGCGGCGGCGATCTCGGAGTCCACGTACCGGCTGCCCGCGTGCACGTCCCGCAGGATCGACGCGAGCCGGGCGGCGGGCGTGGTCTTGGGCACGAACCCGCGCACGCCCGCGCTCAGCGCCCGCCGCAGCACGCCGGGCCGGGCGTGCCGGGTCACGATGACCACCGACACCCCGGCCAGGTCGCGCACCGCCTCGGCGGCCAGCACGCCGTCCCGGCGCGGCATCTCCAGGTCGAACACGGCGATGTCCGGCCGGTGCCGGCGCACCGCGGCCATGGCGGCGTCGCCGTCGCTGACCTGGTCGACCACGGTGATGTCGTCCTCCAGCTCCAGCAGCGCCGCCAGCGCGCCCCGGATCAGGTCCTCGTCGTCGGCGAGCACGACCCGGTTCACCGCCCCACCGCCGCGTGCCCGACCAGCTCGAACCCGGCCGCCCCGGCCCGGCCGGCCTCCACGCGCCCGCCGACCGCGGCGAACCGCTCCCGCAGCCCGGCGAGCCCGGCGCCCGCGTCGTCGGCGGCGCGGGCGCCGTCCGGCCGCACGCCGTCGTTGACCACCCGCACGCTGACCCGGCCGCCGTCCACGGTGATGGCCACGTCGCAGTGCCGCGCCCGGCTGTGCCGCAACACGTTCGTGGTGCCCTCCCGGACCAGCGCGCCGAACAGGGGCTGCAACAGCGGCGGCACGTCCGCCGCGTCGCCGTCCACCGCGGTCTCGATGCCCGCCGCGCGCAGCACGCCCACCGCGTTGGTGATCTCGGTGTTCAGGCTCGCCCGCCGGTAGCCCTGCACGACCTCGCGGGTCTCGCGCAGCGCCGTGCGGGCCAGCTCGGCGACCTCGGCGGCGTGCCGCCGGGCCAGCTCGTCGTCCCGGCCGATCAGCCGCTCCGCCAGCTCGCCCTTGAGCGCGATGGCCTGGAGGTGGTGGCCCTGGACGTCGTGCAGGTCGGCGGCGAACCTGAGCCGCTCCTCGGCGACGGCCAGCGCCCGCTCGGTCCCGCGCGCCCGCTCCTGCTGGAGCGCGATGTCCCACATCCACAGCTGCGCCAGGTCCGCCAGCACCAGCGAGGTGACCATGATGAGCGCCAGGATCGCCGAGGGCCACGCCTCGTGGCCGAACAGCAGGCCGGTGCCCACCGTGAGCGCGCCGCCGACGAGCGCCACCGGCCACCGGTACCTCGCGGGCAGCGTCGCCGCCACGTGCGCCAGCACCAGGGCGGGCAGCGCGGCCCAGACCGGGGTGAACCCGCCGCTGTGCGCCATGACGCCCCACGCCGCGAGGGCCGCCGCGAACGTCGCCGCGTGCTCCAGCGGCCGGTGCTCGCCGCGGCCGAGCCCGGCCATCGCGTGGCGCATGTAGCGGACGTGCTGCACGACCACGACCGCCACGACCGCACCCACCAGCAGCGACTTGAGCGGCCCGTACCGGTGGACGACGAGGTCCAGCGCGCCGCCGAGGGCGACGGTGGTCCCGCCCGCCACCACCGTCCACCACGTGTAGCCCCGCAGCCTGCGCAAATCGGTCACGGGGTGGAATCTACGAGCCCGGGTCCCACGGTGTCTGCTGACATCTGTCACAACGACCGGTGAGCGCCGGCACTACAGGGCCGCGCGCGGCGGCGACAGCATGGTGGCCATGAGGAACCCGGTGATCGACGTGAAGGGCCTGAGGTGCCGGTACGGCGACTTCGAGGCCGTGCGAGGGGTGGACTTCGAGGTCGCCGAGGGCGAGCTGTTCGCCCTGCTGGGCACCAACGGGGCGGGCAAGACCACGACCATGGAGACGCTGGAGGGGCTGCGGCCGGCGGACGCGGGCGCGGTGCGGGTGCTGGGCGCTGACCCGTGGCGCGAGCGGGCGGCGCTGCGGCCCCGCACCGGGATCATGCTCCAGGAGAGCGGCTTCCCGGCGGACCTGTCCGCGGGGGAGGTGGTGACCCTGTGGACCGCGACGAGCGGCCGGCGCGCCACCGAGGACGTGCTGGAGCGCCTGGACCTGGCGCACCGGCGCGACGTGCGGGTCAAGCAGCTCTCCGGCGGCGAGCGCCGCCGACTGGACCTGGCGCTGGCCGTGCTGGGGCGGCCCGAGCTGCTGTTCCTCGACGAGCCGACGACCGGCCTGGACCCGGAGTCGCGGCAGCGCACGTGGGAGGTGGTGCGCGGGCTGCTGCGCGACGGCACGACCATCGTGCTGACCACCCACTACCTGGAGGAAGCCGAATCGCTGGCCCACCGGCTGGCGATCATGCACGAGGGGGTGGTGGCGGTGTCCGGGACGCTGGAGGACGTGCTGGCCGAGCAGCCGGCGCGGATCTCGTTCGACCTGCCGGGCCGGCTGGGGGTGGACGCGCTGCCGATGCTGGCGGGCGACGTCGTGCACGAGCCGTCGGGGCGGGTCGAGGTGCGCACGCGGGAGCTCCAGGAGGACCTGGCGGTGCTGCTGGCGTGGGCGGGCGCGGCGGACGTGCGGCTCGGGCGCGTCCGGGCGCACCACGCGTCGCTGGAGGACGTCTTCCACGCGGCCCGGTCGCGCTCGTTCACCGCGGCGGTGGCCGCGTGATCGCTGCCCTGGGCGTGGCCGAGCTGAAGCTCCTGCTGCGCAACCGCACCGCCGCCGCGCTGGCCGTGCTCATGCCGCTGGGCGCGGGCCTGTTCTTCGCGACGAACGTGGAGGGCTCCGACGGCTGGCCGATGGTCATCGCCCTCCAGCTGCTGTTCGGGTTCGGCTTCTCGGTCTACGTGACCGTGACGACCGCCCTGACCGCCCGCCGCCAGGACCTGTACCTGAAGCGGCTGCGCACCGGCGCGGCGTCGGACGCCGTGGTGCTGACCGGGGTCCTGCTGCCGGTGGTGCTGCTGGGCCTGGCGCAGTCGCTGGTGCTGCTGGGCATCAGCCTGGCGGCGGGCGCGCCGGCGCCCGAGCGCCCGGAGCTGGTGCTGCTCGCGCTGGTCGGCGGCACCGCCATGACCTGCGCCGCCGGGGTCGCCACCAGCGGCCTGACCGGCACCGCCGAGCTGGCCCAGATCACCACGGCGCCGTTCTTCTTCGCCATGGTGGCCGGGGTGCTGCCCGCCCTGGGCCCGGACCCGGACCCGCGACTGCTGCTCCTGCCGGGCAGCGGACTGGGCGTGCTGGTGCGGGAGGCGTGGGGTGGCGGCGGCGGGCAGCTCGGCCTGGCGGCGCTGTCGCTGGCCGGCTGGACCGCCGTCGGGATCGCCCTGTCGGTCCGGTTCTTCCGCTGGGACCGGCGCGGCTGACGGGAGCGGCGCGGCTGGGGAGCGGCGCGGCTGGGGGAGCGGCGCGGCGGTTCAGGCCGCCGCCCGCCGCCCCAGGCCGACCAGGTGGAAGCCCGCCTCCGCGACCTTGTCCACCGGCAGCAGGTTGCGGGTGTCGACGATGACCCGCCGGCGCACCGAGTCGGCCAGCGCGGGCCAGTCCAGCTCCGCGAACTCGGGCCACTCGGTCAGCACCAGCAGCCCGTCGGCGCCCCGCGCCACCTCCTCGGCCGAGCCCAGCACCCGCACCGGCCCGCAGTCCCGCCGCACGCACGGGTCGTAGCCGACCAGCCGCGCGCCCTCCTCGGCCAGCAGCGCCGCCACCGCCAGGGCGGGCGAGTCGCGCAGGTCGTCCGTCCCGGCCTTGAACGTCAGCCCCAGCAGCCCCAGGCAGGCGCCGCGCAGGGGACCGATCGCCGAGCGCGCCAGGTCCACCACGCGCCGCGCCTGGTGGCCGTTCGTGCCGATGGTCGCCCGCAGCAGCGGGAAGTCCACGCGCGCCCGCTCGGCGGCGGACAGCAGCGCCCGGGTGTCCTTCGGGAAGCATGAGCCGCCCCAGCCGGGCCCGGGTTCCAGGAACGCCGCGCCGATCCGGTCGTCCAGCGACATGCCCTCGGTCACGTCCGAGATGTCCCCGCCGACCCGTTCGCACAGCTCGGCGAGGCTGTTGACGTAGGACAGCTTCATCGCCAGGAAGCAGTTGCTGGCGTACTTCACCAGCTCCGCGCTCGTGCTGTCGGTGACCACCGCCGGCGCGCCCGTGCCCTCGTAGAGGCCGACCACGCGCCGCGCGGCGTCCTCGCCGCCGGCGGACGCGCCGACCACGACCCGCTGGGGCCGCAGGAAGTCGTCCACGGCGTGGCCCTCGCGCAGGAACTCGGGGTTGGACACGACGCCCACGTCGTCGCGGCCCAGCAGCCCGACCACCTCCTCGGCGGTCCCGGGCGGCACCGTGGACTTGAGCACCACCGCGCACCCCGGCCGCACCGCGTCCCGCGCCTCGCGCAGCACCGCGTGCACGGCGGACAGGTCGGCCGCGCCGTCCGCGCCGGTCGGCGTGGGCACGCACAGGAACACGAAGTCCACGCCGGACAGCGCCTCGCCGTTGCCGAGCACGAAGCGCAAGCGCTTGCCCCGGACGCCCTCCTCGACCAGTTCGGGCAGGCCCGGCTCGTGCGCGACCACCTCGGCCCGCGACAGCGACTCGACCTTGGCCGGCTCCACGTCCGCGCACACCACGTGGTGCCCCAGGCACGCGAAGCACGCCGCCGTGGTCAACCCGACATAGCCCGCGCCGATGACGCCGATCCTGGCCACGGTCCACCTCCCAACAGCGCTCGTGCGGCCGCCAGCACCTCGCCGACGCCGATCTCCAGCAGGCCGGGGTCCGGCTCGTCGGCGAACGTGTCGCCGGTCCGGCCGCGCCACAGCACCACGTGGGGCCCCGCCGTGCGCGGTCCCCAGTCGGCGGGCGACACCGGCCCGAACAGCACCACCGACGGCGTGCCGTGCGCGGTGGCGACGTGGGCCACGCCCGTGTCGCCGCACACCACCAGCCGCGCGCCGGCCACCAGGTCCAGCAGGCCGCCCAGGTCGCCGGTGCGGGTGCGCCCGCCCCGCGCCACCTCCCGCACCAGCGGCTCCTCGGCGGGGCTGCCGGTGACCACCACGTCCGGTCCCAGGGCCGCCGCGACCTCGGCGAACCGCTCGGCGGGCCAGCGGCGGGCGCCGTGGCTCGCGCCGGGGTGCACCACGATCGCGCCGTTGCCGGGCCGGGGCGGCAGGCGCAGGTCGTCGGGGTCGCACGCGATGCCGAACTGCGCCAGCAGCCGGCACCACCGCACCACCTCGTGCTGCCGCTCGACCCAGGGCACGTGCGCGCCGTGCGTGATGAGCCGGCGCGGCCGGGTGGCGCGCAGCAGCTCGACGCTCCGCGGCCCGCGCCCGTGCAGGTTGACCGCGAGGTCCGGCGCCGCGCAGTCGATCGGCTCCAGGCCCTCGGTGGGCAGCAGCCGGTCGACCGCGTCGATCCGCGCCACCGCGTCGGCCAGCCAGGCGGGCGCGGCCAGGACCAGCTCCGCGCCGGGCTCGGCGCGGCGCAGCCCCCGCAGCGCCGGCACGGCCGTGAGCAGGTCGCCCAGGCCGAGCGCGCGCAGCACCAGGACCCTCACCGCCGCACCACCGCCGGCCGCGCGGCGTGCGGGTCGATCACGTCGGCGGCCCTCGGCGGCCGCACGCGGCGGTGGCGCACCTCGCCGAGCAGCCGGTGCAGGCACGCGGCGGGCGGGATGACGGCGCTGGTCACCAGCATCTTCACCACCTCCTCGCGGGTGCGGGGCCCGGGCGCGATGCGGTCGGCGGCGAACTTCGCGGTCAGCGCCGCCCACGCGCCGCCGAGCAGCAGCGCCGCCTTCCGCGCCCCGAGCAGCGCGGCCGGCACGGCCAGCACGGCGGCCGCGGTGGTCGCCGCGTGCCAGGGCAGCCTGGTGGGCGCGCCGCCGAACTCCTCGCGCCAGCCGCGCCCGAACAGGCGGCGCACCAGCGCGTCGTCGGCGTTGCCGCGCTGCTGCCGCACGCTGACGAAGAAGTCGGCCTCCCGCACCGGGTGGGTGGTCACGCGGTCGCCGGTGACCACCCGGTACCCGTGCCGCTGGACGCGCAGCGCCAGCTCGGTGTCCTCGCGGTAGGCGCGGGGGAAGCGCTCGTCGAACCCGCCGCAGCGCACCAGCGCCGCCCGCCGGTAGGCCATGTCCGCGGTGATCCACCTCGCGGACGCCAGCCCGGCCGTGTTGCGCTCCCAGTCGGTCGGCGCCCGGTCGGCGGGCAGCGGCACGGTGATCCGCGCCTGCGACGCGCCCACCTCCAGGCCCAGCCACTCCAGGTCGGCGACCAGCCGGGCCTTCCAGTCCGGCGGCGGCACCACGTCGTCGTCGAGGAACACCACCCACTCGCAGCACGCGGCGCGCCACCCGGCGTTGCGCGCGGCCGCGGGGCCCCGGCCGCCGGTGCGCAGCACGCGCGCCGCGTGCGTCGCGGGCAGCGGGCCCGGGTCCCGCCGGTCGTCCACCACGATCACCTCGCGCGGCGGCGGCCCGGAGCCGCGCTCCAGCGCGTCCAGCACCACGCCCAGGCTCGCCCGGCCCACGGTGGGGACGACCACCGCGTAGTCGACGTTCGGGCCGCCGCTCATCGCCGCACCACGAACCGGCCGATCGCGAGCAGGTCCACCGGCGCCGAGCCGAAGCACTCCAGCGCGTCGCGCGGGTCGTCGACCATGGGCCGTCCGGCGGTGTTCAGGCTCGTGTTCACCACCACCGGCAGGCCGGTGCGCTTCTCGAACTCGCCGAGCACGCGCGCCACCAGCGGCTCGTCGGCCGGGTCCACGGTCTGGGCGCGGGCGGTGCCGTCCACGTGCACCACGGCCGGGATGCGGTCGCGCCACTCGGGTTTCACGTCGTGCACGAACAGCATGTAAGGGCTGGGGAACGGCCCGCGCTCGAACAGCTCGGGCGCGCGGTCGGCCAGCACCATCGGCGCGATCGGCCGGAACTGCTCGCGGCCCTTGACCTCGTTGAGCCGGGCCAGGTTTTCCTGCTTGCCCGGGTGGGCCATCAGCGAGCGGCGGCCCAGCGCGCGCGGGCCGTACTCGCTGCGGCCCTGGAACCACGCCACCACCTGGTCGTCGGCCAGCGCCTCGGCCACCGCGACCGCCACGTCCTCGGGCTCCTCGTAGGCGACCTTCGCGTTGTCCAGGTACTCCCGGACCTGCTCGTCGGTCCACGAGCGGCCCAGGTCCGCGCCCGGCATCGCGGCGGCCGGCTCGCCCGCGTCGGCGACCACGGTCAGCGCCGCGCCGAGCGCGGTGCCCGCGTCGCCGGCGGCCGGCTGCACCCAGACCTCCTCGAACGGGCCCTCCGCGAAGATCCGGGTGTTCGCCACGCAGTTCAGCGCCACGCCGCCCGCCATGGTCAGCCGCTTGTGCCCGGTGCGCTCGTGCAGCCACCGGACCAGGTCCAGCAGCACCTCCTCCAGCCGCACCTGCACGCTCGCCGCCAACTCGGCGTGCTCCCGGGTCATCTCCTCGTGCGGCTCGCGCTTCTTGGCCAGGGTCGCCCAGTCCAGCGGCACGACCGCGAACCCGCCGTCCCCGGTCGCGTGGATGTGCTCGCGCATCAGGTCCAGGTGGCGGGGCTCGGCGTAGGAGGCGAGCGCCATCACCTTGTACTCGTCGCTGGAGCGCAGGAAGCCCAGGTGCTCGGTCAGGTCCTCGTAGAGCAGGCCGAGGGAGTGGGGCAGGTGCTGCGCGGCCAGCGTCTCCAGCCGGTGGTCGCGGTAGCTGCCCGCCAGGTGCGAGCGGCACTCGCCGCGGCCGTCGTTGACCAGCACGGCGCAGTCGCCGCCGTACGGCGCGGCCAGGCCCGCGGACGCCGCGTGCGCCACGTGGTGCGGCACGAACCGCACGATCGCCGGGTCCAAGCCGGGCAGCGCGGTGGCCAGGAAGTACGGTGCGCGGCGGGCGTACTCGGTGCGCAGGTCCTCCCACGGCACGTCGCTGGGCTCCACCAGGTCCGGGTCGTAGGAGTAGGCGACGGCGTCCAGGTCGGCCGGTGTCAGCCCCGCCTGCTCCAGGCACCAGCGAGCGGCCAGCTCGGGCTGCTCCCACGCCGAGAACGGCACCGGCCGCTTGCCGTGCTTGCGCCGGGAGAAGCGCTCCTCCTCCGCGGCCGCGACGACCCTCCCGTCGACCACGAGGGCCGCGGCGGGGTCGTGGAAGATCGCGTTGATGCCGAGCACGCGCACGGCGTTCCCCTTTCGCTCCTGTGTGGACCGGCCTGGGCCGGTCACCCGACGGGATGGCGGTCGAACGACCGCCGCAGCCCCTCGGCCAAGGTGATCCCGGGCTGCCAACCCAGCAGGTCACGGGCCCGCGAGATGTCCGGCCGGCGCCGCCGCGGGTCGTCGGTCATGGCGTCGACGTGCTCGATCACCGACGAGCTGCCGGTGAACTCGACGACCCTGCGGGCGACCTCCAGCACGGTGACCTCCTCGGGGTTGCCCAGGTTCACCGGGCCGAGGTGGCCGCTGTCCGCCATCGCCAGCAGGCCGCGCACCAGGTCGTCGACGTGGCACAGCGACCGGGTCTGCAGCCCGTCGCCGTGCACGGTCAGCGGCTCGCCGGCGAGGGCCTGGCGCAGGAACGTCGGCACCATCCGGCCGTCGTCCGGGCGCATCCGCGAGCCGTAGGTGTTGAAGATCCGCACGATGCCCGCGTCCACGCCGTACTCGCGGCTGAACGCGCACGTCAACGCCTCGCCGTAGCGCTTGGCCTCGTCGTAGACGCTGCGCGGGCCGATCGGGTTGACGTTGCCCCAGTACGTCTCGCGCTGCGGGTGCTCCAGCGGGTCGCCGTAGACCTCGCTGGTGGAGGCGACGACGACGCGGGCGCCGTGGGCGCGGGCCAGCTCCAGCGCGTGCTGGGTGCCCAGCGCGCCGGTCCTCAGCGTCTCGACCGGCATCCGCAGGTAGTCCACCGGCGACGCCGGGCACGCCAGGTGCAGCACCAGGTCGACCGGGCCGGGCACGTCGAGCGGTTCGCACACGTCCGCGACGACCACGTCCAACCGCGGGTCGTCGGGCAGGTTGGCGGGTGAGCCGGTGCGGAAGTCGTCCACGCACACCACCCGCGCGCCGCGCGCCAGCAGCGCCTCGCACACGTGCGAACCCAGGAAACCGGCGCCGCCGGTCACCACCGCTCTTTCGAAGCCCATGAAAGTGAGCTACCCGCGAAGTGCGGGTGTAACCACCGCTTACCCGGGTAGCACCCGCCGGTGTCCGGAAAGGCGGTGGTGGGCGCGACGCGTGAACTGGTCACCGGCCGGGGCGACCCCGACGCGGTGCCACCCCGCCGACCGGCCGGTCACCCGGTGACGGCGAGTCCGGTCGGCTAACCGGCCAGGGCGTCCCGCTCCACCACCACGTCCGACGAGCCGTCCACCCGGTAGCCCACCCCGCGCACGGTCGTGATGAACGACGCGGCGTCACCGAGCTTGCGGCGCAGCCGCCGCACGTGCACGTCCACCGTGCGCGTGTCGACGGTGCTCGTCCCGCCCCACACGCTGTTCATCAGCGACGCCCGCCGGTGCACCTGCCTGGGGTGCGTGCACAGGTGGTGGAGCAGGTCGAACTCCAGCCGCGTCAGCTCCACCGGCCGACCGCGGTGCAGCACGCGCCGCGAGTCGACCAGGACGCGCAGCTCGGGTTCCGCCCGCCGGTGCAGCTCGCGCACCGGCAGCTCGACCACCACGTCCGACTCCGGCAGGGCCAGCGCGGACCGCAGCGCCTCGGCGAACCGCTGCGCCCCGTCCACCACCTGGGACGGGGGTGCGGACAAGCGGATGGCGATCGTCACCTCGACGTTCGTCACACCAGGGAATGCGCTCACAGGAGTGATCCGACCAGCGCGAACGGTCCCGGGTCAACGGCTCCCGGCACGTGGAAGCCCTTGACAAGGTGCATCATGGCAACATGACGAGGAGCACCACCCTGAACAACGGCGTGACCCTGCCGCAGCTCGGCTTCGGCGTCTTCCAGGTGTCCACTGAGGACACGCACGCCGCCGTCACCGAGGCCCTGAGGTCGGCTACCGCAGCATCGACACCGCCGCCGCCTACGGCAACGAGGAACCCGTCGGGCGCGCCATCGCCGACTCCGGCATCCCGCGCGACGAGATCTTCGTGACCACCAAGCTGTGGAACTCCGACCAGGGCTACGACGAGGCGCTGCGCGCGTTCGACACCAGCATGGCCAAGCTCGGCCTCGACCAGCTCGACCTGTACCTCATCCACTGGCCCGCGCCCAAGCAGGACCGCTACGTCGACAGCTGGCGCGCCCTGGGCAAGCTGCGCGCCGACGGCCGCGTCCGCGCCATCGGCGTGTCCAACTTCCAGCCCGCCCACCTGGAGCGCGTCGTCGACGCCACCGGCGAGGTGCCCGCGTTGAACCAGGTGGAGCTGCACCCGTGGCTCCAGCAGGAGGAACTGCGCGCCTTCCACCGGGCGCACGGCATCGTCACCGAGGCGTGGAGCCCGCTGGCCCAGGGCGGCGAGCTGCTCGCCGACCCGACGATCACCGCCATCGCCGACAAGCACGGCCGCACGCCCGCCCAGGTGGTCCTGCGCTGGCACGTGCAGCTGGACAACGTGGTCATCCCCAAGTCGGTGACGCCGAGCCGCATCGCGGAGAACTTCGGCATCTTCGACTTCGAGCTGGACCAGGAGGACCTGGACCGCATCGCCGGCCTCGACCGCGGCCGGCGCATCGGCCCGGACCCCGACACGTTCGGCTGACCGACCCCGCTACACCTCGACCGGGCCGCCCGAGCGCCAGTACTCGCCGCCGGCCCGGTCGAGCAACCCCTCGTCGACCAGGTACCGGCGCACCGTCACGTGGTCGACCTCGCCGCCCTCGCACCACACCTCGAGCACCGCCACCACCTCCTTCTCGGCGTAACGCCGCCCCGGCTCGAACGCGGTGCTCACCTGCTCCAGCACCGCCCGCCTGCGCGCGCGCTGCGCCGGGAGCCGCACCAGCCGCCCGCCGCGGACGAACGGGTCCTCCCGCACCCGGTCCGCCCGCCCGACCCGGGCGGCCTCCTCGAACAGCTCCTCGCGCACCCGCAGCCCCGACGCGTCGGTCACCACCAGCCCCGCGGTCCGCAGCCTGCGCAGCGCGTTCTCCACGCTCCGGGTGTCCAACCGGGTCGCGTCGACGACGTCCGCGCCCGTGCGCGCGCCCAGCACGAGGGCCGCCACCACCCGCAACCGCTCCGGTTCGGCCAACAGCCCGAGCAAAGAATCAGGGGTCACGGGCAGAGCTAACCCCAACCGCGCCGCTGGTGCACCCGGGTTGAGGGCGGACCTTAATACCCGTGCGCACTGATCTCCTCTTTCCCCTGGCCTCGGTGGAGCCCGTCTTCGGCATGCCCACCGAGCACGCCCGCAAGTTCCAGCAGGTGGCCGCGGAGCAGGACCTGGTCATCGACGTGCGGGCCACGAACCCGCACGCGGTGGCGTGGTTGCGCGCGGGCGCGCTGCCCAAACCGGAGGCCGTCAAGGCCAAGACCATCGACGACCTCGACGTCCGCCTGGGCGCGTCGGCGGGCCAACGCGGCCTGGTCGGCTACTTCCCGCCCGCGTTACCCGGGCACGACCTCAGCGACCGCCTGCTGCGGCGCTACGACCAGCGGCGGGTCGAGTTCGACTCGCTGCGCGAGAAGATGACCGCGTTCGAGCGGCGGGGCGAGTACGTGGTGCGGAACGGCGTCGTCCACGGCTACGACCGCCGCGGCGCGCTGCGCCCCCTGACCGGCGACCACGACGTGTTCGACATCCACGCCTCGGGAGGGCGGGCGCTGAGCGAGCGCCGCTACGACCGGGCGGTGGCCACCATGATGTCGATGGACATGGGGGTCACCCACGGCGCCCACATGTACTGGCGACCCACGACCACGGCGGATCGGGCGATGTTCGAGTCGATCGCCCGCAGCCACGACCCCAAGCTGCGCTTCCACCCGGACGGCACGATGACCGCCGGGGACTACCGCCGCTTGAACGCGGGGATGAGGACGATCACGAGGCCGGCCACCGCCGCCCGGCCGTACGCCAAGGTCTCCAGGGTCGGCAGACCGAGGGGGCCGGTGTCGTCCGCGTCGGCGATGAACAGCTGACCGTAGAGCAGGAGCAGGCCGACGCCGTAGAAGCGGGCGTGGTGGTGGCGCCACGCGAGCAGGAGGCCCGCCGTGCCGGTGCAGATGTACAAGGTGTGGTTCGTGCCCTCGGCCATCGGGAGGAAGGGGACCGACGCCATGACGATCTGGAGCACGCCGACCACGAGCGCGAGCAGCTGGGCCCGGCTGAACCGCCGGGTGCCGGCTGCGTTGCCGTCGCGCGCGAGAGCTGTGTTCCGCATGAGGCCGGACTACCCGGAGCAACCGGAATCATCCCTGGTCCGGGCGGTGTCCCACTGTGGGGCTGCCTGGCGTTACCTGAAGGGGTGAGGGGCTGTGCGGGATGCGTGACCAAGGCAGGGCGCGGACCCCACCACACCCACGCCCGAGCCCACCACGCCCCGCACCCCCTCCCGCCGCACCCCGTCCACCCGCCGCGCCGGGTCCACTCGGCCCAGCCCGGCCCGGTCCGCCCAGCCAAACCGCTCAGCCCAGCAAGTCCCGTCCGACCCGATCCGACTCAGCCCGGCACCGCTCGGCCTGCCTTGCCCAGCCGCCAGCCCGGCCTGGTCCGGCCTGGTTCGACCCGGCCCGCGCCGCGCCCGACCCACCTCAGCGCCCGGCCCACCTCAGCGCCCGACCTACCCCAGCAGCCGGCCTACCCCAGCAGCCGACCCACCTCGGCGCCCGCCCCGGTCGCCGCCTCGGCCGGTTCACGTCGGCCGCCCAGCACGTCCGCCACCGCGGTGCTGATCACCGCCGAGATCTCCGAGTACCTCGGCCCGTACGCGGTCCGGCCGCGGGCGGTGGGCAGTTGGCCCGCGAAACCCGCCAGGTTCGGGTCCCACTGCCAGGCGAGGTCGTCGACCGTGTCGGTGCGGTTGGGCAGCGCCCCCAGGCCGCCGCCGAACTCGGTGGCGTTGTCCCGCGTCTCGGCCAGCCACGTGAGCAGGTCCCAGGCCTGGTCGACGTGACCGCTGCCCCGACCCACCACCCACGTCTCGCCGCCCAGGGGCGCGGCCGTGCCCGCTTCGCCCCGGGGCAGCGCCGCCGCCGCCCAGTCCAGGCCGGCCTGGTTGAACACCGGGATCGAGCCGGGGTCGGCGATGACCATGGCGCACCGCCCGTCCGCGAACCGCCGCGCGGCCTCGTCCGCGGTCGACCCGCGGGCGGCCGCGGGCTCGCCGACGTCGCCGGCCAGGTCGCGGAGGTAGGAGAGGGCGTCGACACCTCCCCGCTCGCCGAGGTCCGCCACGTCGCCGCCCGCCTGCCACAGGAACGGCAGGAACGTCGTGGTCAGGTCCTCGCCCTCGCCCGGGAAGCACAGCCCCGCCCGGTCGCCCCCGGTCAGCCCGCGGGCCGTGGCGCGCAGGTCCGCCCAGGTGGCGGGCGGTCCGGCCACGCCCTCGCGCTCGAACACCCCCCGGTCGTAGACCAGCGCCGTCGTGGTGCTGCGCAGCGGGACGCCGTAGAACCGGCCCTCGTGGGTGGCGCTCTCGCGCACCGGGTCCAGGAACCGGTCGGTCAACTGCCACCCGGCGAAGCGGTCGGTGAGGTCGGCCAGCGCGCCCTGGTCCGCGAGCCGGGGCAGGTCCGGTGAGTCGACGGCCGCGATGTCGGGGAACGTGCCGGAGGTGGTCGCCTCGACGATCTCGGCCCGGAACTCGTCGGGGGACATCGACCTGCGCTCGACCCGCACCTCCGGGTGTTCCTGCTGGTAACGCGCCAGCAGGTGGTCCACGGCCTGGTCGGCCATGGGGGAGTGGTTGTAGTGGTCCCACCAGGTGAGGGTCACCTGGTCAGGCGTAGTGGGCTGCCCCCCGGTGCAGGCCGTCACAGCCAGCACCGTCGCCGCTGTGAGCAGTGCTCGTACACGCATTCCGCTCCACCCTTCGGGGTAGGCGCCCTGGTCTACGGACTCCAGTCGTCCTACTCCGCCGCGTGAGGCGGTGTCAAGATCGTTGGTTCAGACCTTTGGCTTCTTGCGCGGGCGCTCCCGGGGTGCGCGTTCGGCACGACCCGGTGGCGCGGCGTCCGGGGTCGGGTCCGCGGGCGGCGCGGCGGGCTCGCCCGGCTCGGTGTCGGCGGCGAGGTAGGTGGCGGCCAGCTCGTCGTAGATCGGTGTTGAGCTCATTCTCCGGATCCTGTCCGGCCACCGGTTCCGGCGCTGCACTTCTCACTCCTGTGGGTTACGTTTTTGGCCGAATCAGGCCGCAGAAGTGCGGAGACGGCGTTCCGGGCCTCTGTGGACGAACGGATCTCGCCAGGTCCACGGGGCGGAACGCCGGTCCTCGGGGCGGACCACCCAAGAAATTCCAATGGGTCGGTTTGGCCCCCCGTAACAGGGGTAACCAGCCCCACGATGAGGGCGTAGGCGGCCGCCGCCCCCCAAGGCCGCCTGACAAGTCCCGGCCGGGCCCCCTCCCCCCCCAGGGGTCCGGCCGGGCACCTCATCCGTTCCTGTCGACGGGCGCGGGGCGAGACCCCGACGAAGCCCGCCCGCGGATCACGCCCGGTCGCACCCGCGGATCACGCCCGGTCCCGCCCGTGGATCACGCCCAGTCGCGAATCGACTCACCACCAGGTGACGAATGGCCGCACCGGCCAGGTGACGGACGGCCGCGGGCCGCCCCCCGGAACCCGGGGCGGCGGGCGGGCCCGCCTCCGCGAGCCCGCAGCCACCGCCCCCCCCCGCGCACGACCCCGCCCCCCCCCGGGGGGGGCGCACCCCC
>NZ_JBHWIE010000153.1:0-17004 GCF_042732085.1 Actinosynnema sp. NPDC059797 | reverse complement strand
CCCCACCTTCCTGTCCCGCGCGTTCGACCAGGTGCTGCTGGACGTGGCCCTGCACCGGCTGCCCGTGACGTTCGTGCTCGACCGCGCCGGGGTCACCGGGCCCGACGGCGCCAGCCACCACGGCATGTGGGACGCGTCGGTGCTGCCGGTCGTGCCCGGCCTGCGCCTGGCCGCGCCCCGGGACTGCACCTCGCTGCGGGAGCTGCTGCGCGAGGCCGTCGCCGTGGAGGACGGGCCCACCGCCGTCCGCTACCCCAAGGCCGGGGTGTCGGCGGGCATCCCGGCGCTGCGCCGGGTCGGCCGCTACGACGTGCTGCGCGAGGAGCCCGACGCGGTGGGCCTGATCATCGCGGTCGGCCCGATGGCCGGGCCGTGCCTGGCCGCCGCCGAGGAGCTGGCCGGGCACGGCGTGCCGGTCACCGTGGTCGACCCCCGCTGGATCGCGCCGCTGGACCCGGACCTGGTCAAGCTCGTCGCCGGGCACCGGCTCGTGCTGGCGGTCGAGGACACCACCACGCCCGGCGCCCTCGGCGGGCGGCTGGCGCAGGCGCCCGCCGTGGCGGGTTCGGCGACCCGCGTCGGCACCTTCGCGCTGCCGTCGGCGTTCCTGCCGCACGGCTCGCGCGAGGAGGTCCTGCGCGCGCACGGCCTCGACGCGGCCGGCATCACCACCACCGTCCTCAAACGACTCGGGGAGCACCGTTGACCACCCTCCTGCTCGCACCGCCCGCGCGGCGGCGCAGGGCGTCCCGCAAGCTCGACGTCGGCGGTGTCGCGGTCGGCGGCGACGCCCCGGTGACCGTGCAGTCCATGACCACCACCCCCACGGCCGACGTGGAGGCCACCCTGCGCCAGATCGCGGAGCTGACCGCCGCCGGGTGCGAGATCGTCCGCGTGGCCGTGCCCTCCCAGGACGACGCCGACGCCCTGCCCGCCATCGCGCGCAAGTCGCCGATCCCGGTCGTCGCCGACATCCACTTCCAGCCCCGCTACGTCTTCGCCGCCATCGACGCGGGCTGCGCCGCCGTGCGCGTCAACCCCGGCAACATCCGCAGGTTCGACGACCGGGTCGGCGAGATCGCCCGCGCCGCCGCCGACGCGGGCACCCCCATCCGCATCGGCGTCAACGCGGGGTCCCTGGACCAGCGGCTCTACGACAAGCACGGCGGCGCCACGCCCGAGGCCCTGGTCGACTCCGCCCTCTGGGAGTGCTCCCTGTTCGAGGAGCACGGCTTCACCGACCTGAAGGTCTCCGTCAAGCACCACGACCCGCTGGTCGTGATCTCCGCCTACCGGCAGCTGGCCCGCGCCTGCGACTACCCGCTGCACCTGGGCGTCACCGAAGCGGGACCGCTGCTCCAGGGCACCGTCAAGTCCTCCGTCGCCTTCGGCGTGCTGCTGTCGGAGGGCATCGGCGACACCATCCGCGTCTCGCTCTCCGCGCCGCCGTCATGGGCTGCGTGGTCAACGGGCCGGGCGAAGCCCGCGAAGCCGACCTGGGCGTCTCCTCCGGCAACGGCAAGGGCCAGATCTTCGTGCGCGGCCGGGTCGTGCGCACCGTCCCCGAGTCCAAGATCGTCGAAGCCTTCCTGGAGGAGGCGCTGAAGCTGGGCGCCGAGGGGTAGGCGCGGGCGGTGGTCGCCCGTTCCGGGGGTGCCGGGGGTTGCCGGGGGTGCCGACAACCAGCGGGTGGACGAACCTCAAACCTTGGTCAACAACCGTTGTGGGAGCGCTCCACCGTGCCTAACGTCGGCACGTGATCGCGAACCCGACCCCCATCGGTTAGTCCCGTCGACGCCCGGGGCCCCGGTCCCGGGCGAACCGGGGGTGAACGCGCGTCGACCGTTCGATGATGGGATGACTACCGAGAGGTTCAGACACCCGTTGAAAACGGTCGGACACACACCGTCGCAGACCAGTGGAAATCCTCCCACATACTGGGAAAATCGGGACAGAACGCCTGATCAACCGTAGGGTCGGGTGCCGTCAGAGAGACCCTGACCACAGGCGAGCGAAGATCAACTCCGACCGCGTCGAGGAGCTGGTGTGTCCACCCTCCGGGTACGCCCCTACACCAGGACCGGCGGCCGCACGCGTTCCGCCCGGACGCTGGCCATCGAAACGATCGTGTCCACCAACGAGCGCGTGGACCGGGACGCCCTGACGTCGACCGCCGAGCACCGCGCCATCAGCGACCTGTGCCGCCACCCGCACTCGGTGGCGGAGGTGGCGGCGCGGCTGCGGCTGCCGCTCGGCGTGGCGCGGGTGCTGCTCGCGGACATGTCCGAGCTGAGCCTGATCACCGTGCACCAGGGCGAGCCGGTCGACGCCGAGGGCAGGCCGTCGATGGACCTGATGGAACGGGTCCTGGCCGGCCTGCGACGCATCTGAACCAACCGGCCTCACCCCTCCCCGCCCCGCCCGCTCCCCTCGCCCGCTCACGCCCGCCCGCTCCCCGCTCCGCCCGCCTGCTCACACCCGCCGGGCTCCCCCGCTCACACCCGCCCGGCTCCCCGCTCACGCCCGCCCGGCTCCCCTGATCGCATCCGTGCGGTCCCTGACCGCCCGGACGACGGCGGCCATGTCCTCCTTGCCGTACCCCAGCTCCTGGGTGCGGGCGAACAGCTCCAGGCACACGTCCAGCAGCGGCGAGGCGATGTCGGCGGCACGGGCCGCGCCGGCGATCAGGCGGTTGTTCATCAGCACGTCGGCGATCGCGGCCTGCGCCTCGAAGTCACCGGCCAGCAGCTTGGCGGTCTTGGCGCGGGACACCTTGCTCGACATCGGACCCGAGTCCAGCACCTCGACCAGCTTGGTCAGGTCGAGGTGGTGGCGCTCGGCGAAGTGGAACGACTCGACCAGGCCGGTGGTCATGGTGATGAGGAACAGGTTCACCGACAGCTTCATCAGCAGGGCCTTGGGCGCCTCGCCGCACTCGACGACGTTCGAGCACATCGGCCCGACGACCTCCCGCACCCGCGCGACGGCCTCGGGCTCGCCGGCCAGCATGGCGACCAGCTCACCCGCCTCGGCCGGGCCGCGCGACCCGGACACCGGCGCCTCGACGTAGTGGCCGCCCGCCGCCCGGACGTCGGCTTCGAGGGCGTGGGAGAAGCCGGGCGAGGTGGTGCCCATGTGCACGAGCGTGCGGCCGGCGACCTTGCGGGCGAAACCGGCGGTGCCGCGTTCCAGGACGGCGTCGATCGCGGTCTCGTTCGCGAGCATCACGATGACCACCTCGGCCCGCTCGAAGACCTCCGCCACCTCGTCCACGACCAGCGCGCCCGCCTCGCGCAGCGGCTCGCACCGGTGCGGCGACCGGTTCCACACCACCAGGGGCTGCCCGGCACGCGCCAGGTTGAGGGCCATCGGCTGACCCATGATCCCGAGCCCGACGAAACCGACCTCCACCGCGACCTCCCGATCCACCCGTCACGACGCCACCGACGCCGCCTCCCGCGCCACCCAACCACCGCCCGCCCCACCGGTCTTGAACGCTGGTGCGCCCCGAACGCCGAACTCGGGGGTCCCGAACGCATGACACGCGGGTCCGGAACGCATGACACGCGGGTCCCGAACGCATGACACGCGGGTCCCGAACGTACGACTCGCGGATCCTGAACGTACGACTCGCGGTGTATGGGTGGAGGACACGTGGTGCCTGACCGGAGGACACGCGGGTGGGAAAGGGCTTTCACCGGCGTGTCGTCCGGTCAGGTGTCGCGAGTCGTACGTTCAGGTCGGGTGAGTTGTGCGTTCGGGACGCGTGGGTGTGGGGTCAGGAGGTGGGTAGGCGGACCAGGGTGGTGTTGTCCTTGGTGTCGCGGATCGCGAACTCGGTGATCTCGTGCCAGCTCAGGCCCACCGCCGCTTGGAGGTGGGCCGGGTCGCGGTCGGGGGTCGGGGACGACGCCAGCCAGGAGCCCAGGACCAGGGTTTCGCCGGTCTTGGACTTGGCGACCAGCTCGCACCTCGTCGGGCCCTTGGCGCCCTTGACGTCCAGTTCCAGCGACATGCCCCACGGTTGCGGGGTGGCGACCAGGTCCGCGGTCACGCCGGTCGTGCCGTCGGTCCTGGAGAGCCTGCCGGAGGCGTCCGGCGCGCCCTTGGCCACGTTGGTCTGCGCCGGCACCGACGTGGTGGGGGCGGCCGCCTGGTCCGACGGCGCGACCGCGTAGACGGAGACGACCGCGGTCAGCGCGACCAGCAGCACGGCCGCGGCGGCGGCCAGCAGTGCCGTGTTGCGGCGCTTGCGCGCCCGGAGGTCCGAGACGTTGTCCAGCATGGCGCGCACCGAGCGGCCGTCGGGCCGCTCCCCCGTGCCGGCGCGCAGCAGGCCGTTGGCGTTCGCCTCGTCGAGCAGGTCGGGCAGCTCGGCGAAATCACGCAGGTCGAGCGCACATCGGCGGCACTGGGCCAGGTGGTTCTCGAAGGCGTCGACCTCGTCCTCGTCCAGCACCCCGAGGACGTACGCCGCCACGTCGATGTGGTTCGTAGGCGATGTCACGCGAGTCAGCCCCGATCCTGCAACGCCCGCCGCAGGGCGCGCAGCGCGTAGTACACCCTGGATTTGACCGTGCCGGGCGGTACCCCGAGCACCGCTGCGGCCTCCCCGACGGTCCGGTCCCTCAAGTACGTCTCGAGAATAGCCTCCCGGTGTTCCTCGGTCAGTCCGTTCATCGCTTCGGCTACGACTATCGCCGCCAGGGTGCGGTCGGCTTCATCCCGCACCGGGGCTTCGTCCGACGGCGTCAACTCCGACTCCTGCGGTCTGACGCTCCGCTTCCGACGGTCGTCGATGACCAGTCGCCGGGCGACGGTGAACAGCCACGAGCGCAGCAGGACCGGGTCCCGCTCCAGCTTCTCGGCGTTCCGCCACGCCCGCACGAGCGTCTCCTGGACGATGTCCTCGGCCCACTGCCGGTCGCTGCCGGTCAGTCTCATGGCATGTCCGAGCAGCGCGCTGCCGAACTCCTGGTAGAGCCTGCGGATCAGCTCGTCTTCCGGGCTCACGTCCGGCCAGGTGCGTTCTCTTTGGGGGGAAGTGCTGCGTCTGTGCCGCGCCACGCCGTGCATCCAAGCGCGCCGAGTGGTTCCGCGTCGAGGGTTTGGCCTCAAAAAAAGTGGTCGATTTGTTCGTGAACCGTCACCGCATCGTGTCCGTACTTCCCGGTATCCGCCTCAACGGCCAGGACCCGACCACCCGGTCCTTGGGCCTTCCGGCGGACCCCGCCGGCAGGAGAAAGGACCAACGATGCGCGGTCGACGTACCCGAAAGGCGTTGCTGCTGGTTCCGGCAGCCGCGGCGTCGGTGCTGGTCAGTGCCTGTGGCACGACCGGGACCGGCACCGCGGGCAGCCAGGACGGCGCGGCTGCCGCCGACTCCGGCACGACGACTCTCCAGCAGAACCCGGAATTCAGCAAGGAGCCGCACCAGCTGCTGTTGGCGACCGAGTCCAGGCAGGTCGGGTGGTTCGTGGCGGACGCGGGTGGCTTCGCCCTCTACCGCTTCGACAAGGACACGGCGAAACCGTCGAAGTCCAATTGCGACGCGGCGTGCCTGGAGCTGTGGCCCCCGGTGCTGGTCGGGGAGCACACGATGACCTCGGGGGTGGACCCGACGCTGGTCGGTTCGGTGGACCGGGCCGACGGCCGGAAGCAGGTCACGCTCGCCGGGTGGCCCCTCTACCGGTACGCGGGTGACAAGAAGGCGGGCGACCTGACCGGTCAGGGCAGGAACGGCACGTGGTTCGCGGTGACGCCGGAGGGCAAGAAGGCGCAGGCGAACGACGGCGCCGCGGCAGGCGACGCGGAGACGGACCCCGGCACGGGCACGGGCACGAACCCCGGCACGGGCACGGGTGACGGTTACTAGACGACCACGACACGACCACGACGGCGACCAGGACGAGAAGACCCATGTCAGCCAAGCGTTTCACGGCGATCGCGTTGGCCCTGCACCTGCTGTTCCTGCCCGCGTCGACCGGTGTCGCGCACGCCGACGACCCGGCGGACGCCGGCCCGGTGCAGCAGACCCCGCTAGGCCCGATCACCGCGCTGGACGAGGACCTGCTGGTCAAGGTGCGGCTGGCGGGCCTGTGGGAGATGCCCATGGGCGAGGAGGCGCAGACCCGCGCGGCCAGCCGGCGCGTCAAGGAGGTCGGGCAGCAACTGGCGAGCGACCACGAGTTCCTGGACGAGCGGGTGGTGCGGCTGGCGTCCCAGATGGGCGTGGAGCTGCCCGCCGAGGCCAACGCCGACCAGCAGTCGTGGATGGCGGAGATGCGCTCGCGCACCGGCGCCGCGTTCGACGACTCGTTCGCCAACCGCCTGCGCGCCGCCCACGGCTCGATCTTCCCGGTCATCGGCACGGTGCGGGCGAACACCCGCAACGAGGCCATCCGGCAGTTCGCCCAGATCTGCAACCAGATCGTGCTCAAGCACATGACGCTGCTGGAGAGCACCAACGCGGTCACCGACATGGGCCTGTCCAAGCCGGTGCCCGCGGGCGCGGTGAACCAGGTGAACCAGGCCGCGGTCGCCGCGGACCCGGTGCGCGCCGCCCGCGTGGCGCCCGCGAACGGCCCCAGCCCCCTCGTCGTGCTCCTCATCTGCCTGGTGGGCGTGGTGGTGACCATCGGAGTCCTGCGCCTGCTGCGGCCCCGCGGCGACGTCAGGTGAAAGGAGGTGGTGGCCGGACGAACCGACACCACGGCTCGAACCCATCACGGAGATCTTCCGAACCCCTCGACCCGCCCGGCCGCCGCGACCACTCCTGCACGGCGGACCGGGCGGGTCCCCGCCCCGACCGCCTGCGAGTCCTCCCCCGCCATCTCGGAGGTAAAGTCCCGTGCTCTCCCAGGTTCCGCTGCTGGTCGCCCAGGCGGCAGGCGGCGACCACGACGCCGGTGTGCGCCACGTCGCGCAGGTCTCGGCGCGCCTGGCCTACGTGTTCATGTGCGCGACCCTGTGCTGGGGCGTGCTGATCGCGACCGGCTGGGCCAACAAGGTCACCGGTAGGCAGGGCCTGCGCAACAGCCACATGGTGCTGGCGACGCTGGCCCTGGCCTTCGCCTCGCTGCACGCGTTCGCGTTCACCCTGCTGCGGCTCGGCGCGTTCTCCCACCTCCAGCTCCTGGTGCCCTTCGCGAACGGCGGCCCGGCCCGGCACGCCCTGGGCATCGCGGCGCTGGAGCTGATGCTGGCCATCGCGTTCACCGCGGGCCTGCGCAAGAAGGTCTACTACCGGAAGTGGCTGCGCGGCCACCAGCTCGCCTACGCCGCCGTCACGCTCGGGGTGGTCCACTCCTGGTTCGGCGCGATCGCCAACGGCACCCTCTCGGTGCTGTGGCTGGCCGGCCTCACCGTCCTGATCCCCACGGCCACCATCGCCGTCGCCCGCTTCCTGCCGCCGCACGTGCTGGTGAAGCTGGGGATGCTGGAGCCGGAGCCCGGGTTCGAGCCCGAGCCGGACGGCGCGGGTGGCAGCGCGCTCGACATCAGCGTCGACAACGAGCGCTGCCACCGCTACGGCATCTGCCAGGCCGAGGCGCCGGGGCTGTTCCAGCTCGTCGACGACGAGCGGCTGCGCTACGAGCGCAGGCCGCCGCCCGAGCAGTTCGCGAAGGCGCGGGCCGCCGCCCGCGCGTGCCCGATGCGCGCGATCGAGCTGCGGGAGCGTGTGCGGTGAGGAACGAGGAACGCGTGGTCATCGCGGGCGGCGGCCTGGCCGGCCTGCGCGCGGGCGAGCGGTTGCGGGAGCTGGGTTTCCGCGGCGAGATCGTGATCGTGAGCGCGGAGCGGCACCTGCCCTACCACCGGCCCGCGCTGTCCAAGGAGGCCATCAACGGCGAGCTGACGGCGGCGGACCTGCGGTTGACCATCAGCCGCGAGCTGAACGCGGTCTGGCGGCTGGGCACGTTCGCCACGCACCTGGAGCCCGACCGGCGCGTGGTCGGCCTGCCCGGCGGCGAGGAGCTGAAGTACGACGGGCTGGTCATCGCCACCGGCGTCGAGCCGCGGCACCTCGCGGGCGCGCCCCGGCAGGACCCGCGCATCCACGTGCTGCGCACCGTGGACGACGCGATCGCGATCAAGCAGGCGATCAACTCCACGCAGGGCCTGGTCGTGGTCATCGGCGGCGGACTGATCGGGTGCGAGATGGCCGCGTCGGTGAAGGCGATGGGCCGTGACGTGGCCATCGTGAGCCGGTCGTCCACGCTGCTGGGCAGCGCGGTCGGCCAGGACATCGCCGAGACCGTCACCGCCGCGCACCGCGCGCGGGGCGTGCGGATGGCGATGGGCGTGAAGATCCGGCACTGGGTGCGCCAGGCGGGCGGGGTGGCGATCCACCTGTCCGACGGGCAGGTGTTCTTCGCCGCGGTCGTGGTGATCGCGGTGGGCGCCTCCCCGTCGGTCCACTGGCTGCGCGGGTCGGGTCTGGTGCTGGAGGACGGGGTGCTGTGCGACCCCACGTGCCACGTGGTCGGCGCGACCGACGTGGTGGCCGCGGGCGACGTCGCGCGGTGGCCGAACCTCCGGTTCGGAGGACAACCGCGTCGGGTCGAGCACTGGCTCAACGCGGTGGAGATGGGGCGGGCGGCCGCGGAGAACCTGTTGGCGGGCAGGGAGAACTCGCGGCCGTTCGCCCCGGTCCCCCGGTTCTGGACCGAGCAGTACGGGATGCGGATCCAGGGCTCGGGCATCCCGGCGCTGGGCAAGGACACCACGACGCTGGCCGGGTCCCGGAAGGACCACCGGACCATCACCGGTTTCGTCCAGGACGGGCGCCTGGTCGGGATGGTCGGCCTGGACGCGCCCACGGCGATGATCAAGCTGTCCACGGAGCTGTGGCGGCAGAACCGGGTGACCGCGAGCGGGCCGCAGCGGCGTGCGCCCCAGCACCTGGCGCCGCCGGAACGCCTGGCCGACCGAGTCGGGCCGCCCGAGCGGACGACCGAGCGGACGCACGCGGGGGGACGGACCACCGCGGCGGGGCAGGCGCCGGAGCCCTACGAGTCGGAGCACCACGAGCCGGCGCGGTTCGACGCCCGGCTGCCCCGGCAGCAGCAGGAGTCGCAACCGCTGCCGATACCCGCGCACGCGCCCGTGGTGCGCACGCGCGGGCACGGCGGCCGGCCGTTGGCCCGCACCGGCCCCCGGGCGCGGCCCCGCTGAACGGCCGCCCTCCCCGGGCCACCCGACAACGGTGTCGGGACCGCCCGTGCCGGTCGTTCGCCCGCGCGCCACCCGGCGGTCGCGCGGCCGTTCCCCGCTGTCACCCGGAACGGGGGTTTGACTCGCGAAGGGCCAGTTCGGACCGGATGGCACACCCGCGTCCGGGCATCTGTTACCTCGACGCCGTGTCGCCGTAACGCGGGCCACCAAGCATTCGCTCCTATGGCGAACCGGAGTGGAGTGACCGTCGTCGGGATCCCGGCCCGCGACGAGGCGCGCACGGTCGGCGCGGTGGCCCTGGCCGCCGACGCCGGCCTGCACCTCGCTTTCCCGGGCGGCGCGAACGTGGTGGTGCTCGCCGAGAACGGCAGCACCGACGACACGGTGCGGCGCTTCACCGAGGCGCCGCTGCGCAGCCGGAAGGTGGTGGCCAGCTCCGGCGGCGAGGGCACCGGCAAGGGCACGAACGTGTTCGCCATCGCGGACCGGGCGCTCGACCTCGACGCGGACCGGCTGCTCCTGCTCGACGCGGACGTGCGGTCCACCGAACCCGCGTGGATCTCGGCGCTGGCCGACGCCGTGGACTCCGACGAGCCGACGCTCGCCGTGCCCGCCTACCGCCGCAACCGGTTCGAGGCCAACACCACCAACCACCTGGCCAGCCCGCTGCTCGCGGCCGTGTTCGGGGTGCACGTGCAGCAGCCCATCGGCGGCGAGTTCGCGTTCAACCGGGCGTTCCTGGAACGGGCGCGCACCTGGCCCCGGCCGGACAGCGCGTACCTGTACGGCATCGACGTGTGGTTGACCGCCAACGCGCTGCGCGAGCACATGCGCGTGGTGGAGGTGCCGCTGGGGCGCAAGCTGCACAACTCGCCGTTCCCCAAGATCCTGCGGTTGCCGCAGCAGGTGCTGGACTCGCTGTTCCACGTCGTGCTGCGGACCGACGCGGTGCGCACGTCGGGTCCCGCGGCGCCGGGGGCGCGGGCCGCGGTGGACGGCGCGGCGGCGCCGCAGGACCCGGCGGTGGTGTCGCGGGTGTCGGAGTCGGTGGCGCGCTACCTGGAGGCGCACCGGGACGACGTGCGGCGGCTGTTCCCGTCGGCGGCTTCGGCGGGCGTCGCGCCGTGGGGGCTGCGGGTGACCACCGAGGACTGGCCGCACGTGCTGGCCGACGCGGTGGCGGCGGTGGCGCGCGGCCGGTTCGAGGCGGCCCGGGACCACCTGGTGGCGCTGTACGTCAACCGGGTGCTGACCTTCTGGGAGGAGATCGACGGCCTGCGGGACACCGAGGTCGACGCGCTGCTGGACCGGCAGGCGGCCGAGACCGTGACCGCCGTGCGGGGCAGGCGGATCGCGCTGGGCGGGCGCACCGGGCCGACCGGTTTCGACGTGCGCCACTGGGCCGGGTTCAACGACGTCTCCCCCGCGTGGAGCGTGCCCGCGTGATCCGGTGGCGGCGAGGTGCCGCCGTCCTCCCGCCGCCGGGGGAATCCGTTCGTTCACAAACTGTTCTCCATGTGTGAAAACTTCGGACATCCCGGACAGATTGACGTAAGTTTTCAGCATCCGCCAGGCTCCAGGTCTCCTGCACCCGAACGGTCTGGAGGACCCTGTGCCCCGACTCCTGTCCTACCTCGCCTCGTTGGCGCTGGTCGCCGGCGTGCTCGTGCTCGGCGGCGGCACGGCGCAAGCCGACGGCTGCTACACGTGGAACCGAACCCTCTCCCAGGGCGCGTCCGGTGAGGACGTCCGGCAGTTGCAGATCCGCCTGGCCGGCTACCCCGGCAGCGGCGCGGTGCTCGGCCTCGACGGCCAGTTCGGACCCGCGACGAGGTCGGCGCTGATCCGCTTCCAGCAGGCGTACGGCCTGGGCGCGGACGGCGTGGCGGGCAGCGCGACCTACTCGCGCATCTACGCCCTCCAGGACGACGACTGCACGCCGGTCAACTTCACCTACGGCGAGCTGAACAACTGCAACTCCGACTGGTCGGGCGGTCGGGTGTCGGCGGCCACGGCCCGGTTCAACGCGCTGGTGTCGATGTGGAAGCTCCAGGCCATGCGGCACGCGCTGGGCGACCAGCCGATCCGGGTGACCAGCGGCTTCCGCAGCGTGGCGTGCAACAACGCGGTGGGCGGCGCGTCCGACTCCCGGCACCTCTACGGCGACGGCGTCGACCTGGGCGCGGGCTCGCACTCCCTGTGCCGCCTGGCGCAGCAGGCCCGCAACCACGGCTTCAACGGCATCCTCGGTCCGGGCTACCCCGGCCACAACGACCACACCCACCTCGACCACCGGGGCAGCCGCTTCTGGTCCGCGCCCTCCTGCGGCATCTGAGCCGCAGCGCCTGACGGGGGCCCGCCGCGTTCCGCGCGGCGGGCCCTGCCCGGTTCACCCCGCCGGGGTGGTCGGCGCACCGCCTCGACCGGGCCGGAACCGACCGGCGGACCGGGCGCGCCGGGGTGTTCGACCGTCCACACCGGACAGCCCGGGCAGTTCGGCCACCCCGGGCACCCCGGCGGGCGCGGTGTCGCGCAGCCGGGCGTGCCGTTCCGCCGCGATCGGCGCGATCGCCGGGCCGGCGATCGCGGCGGGCAGCTCCTCGGGGTCGGCGGGCCGCGCGGCTCGTGGATCCGCCGGCGAGCGGCCGGCCGGAGACCGGAAGTTTCCGGCGCGCGGCCCTACCATGGGGGCGTGATCCTGGTAGCCGTGGTGCTCACCCTGCTGGGCGCGAGCACGCTCCTGTGGCGCGACGCCGACCTGGTCGGGCTGCCCCCGGTGGTCGCGGGCCTCGTCCTGCTCGCCCTGGGCGTGGGGGCCGGCGTGCTGTGGGCGGTGCGCCGCCGCCGGCGGTGGGAGCGCGACGGCGAGCCCCGGCCGGTCGGCAACGTCGTCCAGCGCGCCCGCGCCCTGCCCCGCCTGATCCGGCAGCGCAAGGCCTACGGGCTGCCCACCACCACCCTGGCCACGTGGGCGTTCGCGTTGGTCTACCTCGTCTCGCCGATCGACGTGCTGCCCGAGCTGCTGCCGCTGATCGGCGTCACCGACGACGCGGGCGTGGCGGTGTGGCTGCTCACCAGCGTGTCCACCGTCGCGGGCCAGTACCTCAACTGGGAGCGGTCGGGTCGCCGCAAGGCCGAGCCCAAGCCCTGACCCGCCTCACCGTGCGCGCGGGTGCGGCAGCTCCCGGATGCCGGTCAGCAGCCCGGTGACCGCGCCCATGATCCGCGCGGTGGCCTCGTCCAGGACGGCCTTGGTCGGCTCCAGCCCGTACAGGTCGGACAGGTCCACCTCCGGGCCCGCCGCCACCGACACCCGACGCCACGGGCGGGGCAGGAAGCGGCCGGGCGGCAGCAGCTCCCGCGTGCCCCACTGCGCCACCGGCACCACGGGTGTGCGGGTGGCCAGCGCGACCCGCGCCACGCCGTTCTTGCCCCGCATCGGCCAGCCGTCCGGGTCGGAGGTGAACGTCCCCTCCGGGTAGACGATCACGCACTCGCCCTCCTCCAGCGACGTCCGGGCGACGTCCAGGGCGCGCCCGGCGCGGGCCGTGCCGCGGTCCACCGGGATGTGCCGCCCCGAGGACATCACCCACCCCAGGACCGGCACCCGCCACAGGCTCGCCTTGGCCAGGTACCTCGGCACCCGGCCGGACGCCAGGGCGAACGCGGTCAGCGTCACCGGGTCGGCGAACGACAGGTGGTTGGAGGCCAGCAGCACGGGCCCCTGTCGGGGGATGTTGGCCCGGCCGCCCATCCGCATCGGCACGAACAGCACGACCAGCGGCCACAGCACGTCGATGGCCACCGAGTACCAGAAACCCCGGCCACGGCGGGGCAGCCGGGCGGTCATCGCCGCCATCCGGTAGAACGTCACGCGGGGATCTTCGGTCATGGCCGGCGCTCCCGTTCCGGCGACCCACCGCACCACGTCACCCGGCGCTGATCGATTTCGACTAATCTCCTCCCCCGTGGCAGGGCTCCCCGCACCGCGCACCGCGGTCGACCGCATCAGCGTGCTGCTCGTCGAGGACGACGAGGGCGACGCCGTGCTGGTCGAAGCCCTCCTGGACGAGGTGGACGCCGACGTCGAGCTGCACCGCGCGCGGACCCTGCGCGAGGCCGAGGGGCTGCTGACCAAGGTGGACTGCGTCCTGCTCGACCTCGGCCTGCCCGACACCACCGGGCTGGACGGGCTGACCAGGCTGCTCGCGCACCCCGCGCCGGTCGCGATCATCGTCCTCACCGGTCTGAACGACGAGCACCAGGGCACCCGCGCGGTGGCCGCGGGCGCGGAGGACTACCTGGTCAAGGGCCAGGTCGACGGCGTGGGTCTGGCCCGCGGCATCCGCTACGCGGTCGGCCGCAAGCACGCCGAGGAGACCCAGCGGCAGCTCCGCGACGAGCAGCTGCTCGCGGCGGAGAAGACGCGCCTGGAGCGCGGCCTGCTGCCCTCGTTCATCCTGCACGACGACGCGCCCGACGTGCGGTTCCGCTACCGCCCCGGCGGCAGCCGGATGCTGCTGGGCGGCGACTTCTTCGACGCGGTCAGCAGGCCGGACGGCACGCTCCAGGTGATCATCGGCGACGTGTGCGGGCACGGCCCGGACGAGGCGGCGCTGGGCGTGTTCCTGCGCATCGCGTGGCGGGCGCTGGTGCTGGCCGACCAGGAGCCGTCGCGGGTGCTGCGCACGCTGCACGAGATCCTGGAGCACGAGCGCCACCAGCCCGGCCTGTTCACCACCGCGTGCATGGTGACCATCTCCCCCGACCGCCGGTGGGCGCGGATCTACCTGGCCGGGCACCCCGAACCGATGCTGCTGGTCGGCGACCGCGTGGTGGAGCTGCCCCGGGACCGGGCGGGCCTGCCGCTGGGCGTGCTGCCGGACAGCACGTGGAGCGGCCTGGACGTCCCGCTGCCGCACGGCTGGTCGATGCTGCTCTACACCGACGGCCTGGTCGAGGGCCGCGTGGTCGGCGACCCCGAGCGGCTCGGCTCGGAGCGGCTGATCGAGCTGATCGGCGAGGTCACCGGCGGCGACATCGGCCACGTGGACGACCCGGATGTGCTGCTCGACACCCTGATCTCCAGGGTCAAGGAGCTGAACGGCGGGGAACTCGACGACGACATGGCTGTCATGCTGATCTCGGAACAGGACTGATGGACTACCGCACCCGCTGGCCCGCGTCGAGGCTGCTGGTCGTCGCCGTGGCGACCCTGATCATCGTCAGCGCGGGCGCGATCGCCAGCCTGGCCGTCGCCCTGTCGGGCCTGTCCGACGCGCGCCACCTGCTGCTGGACCGGATCGCGCCGGCGCGCAACGCCGTGCTGGAGATCGACACCGCCGTCATCAACCAGGAAACAGGCGTGCGCGGGTACCTGCTCAGCGCGAACCGGGAGTTCCTGGAGCCCTTCGAGGCCGGCCTGGTGGACGAGCGGGACGCGGTCGAGGAGGTCGAGCGGCTGGTCGTGCCGATGCGCCCCGACCTCTCCGACGAGATCGACGGCGTGAGCGCGCTGGCGGAGCAGTGGCGGTCGGAGTACGCCCGGCCGCTGATCGCCTCGGTCGACTCGACCGGCACCCCGGAGTCGCAGCCCGCCGAGTCCCTGCTGGGCAAGGAGCTGTTCGACCGGCTGCGGTCGGCCATCAACGGGGTGGTCGGGCAGCTCGACGGTGACGCCGCCGCGGCCCGCGCGGAACTGGACGACGTCGCGCGCGACGTGGTGTGGCTGCTGGTCGGCCTCGGCGCGCTGCTGGTGCTGATCATCAGCGGGATCGCGGTGGTGCTGTACCGGATCCTGATCGCGCCGCTGTCCGGGCTGGCGGCCGACGTGCGCGAGGTGTCGTCGGGCGACTTCGCGCACGAGGTGCGGGCGGGCGGTCCGCGCGAGGTCGTGATGCTCGGCCAGGACGTGGAGACCATGCGCACGCGCATCCTCTCCGACGTCAAGGACCTCCAGCGGTCGAACTCGGAGCTGGAGCAGTTCGCGTACGTGGCCTCGCACGACCTCCAGGAGCCGCTGCGCAAGGTGGCGAGCTTCTGCCAGCTGCTGGAGCGCCGCTACTCCGGCCAGCTCGACGAGCGCGGCGAGCAGTACCTGCGGTTCGCGGTGGACGGCGCGAAGCGGATGCAGGTGCTGATCAACGACCTGCTGGCGTTCTCCCGGGTCGGCCGGATCACCCGCGAGCAGACCCTGGTGGACTGCGAGGCGCTGGTCGAGCAGGTGATGGACAGCTACTCCGAGGTCATCGAGCGCACCGGCGCGACGGTCGAGGTGGGCGAGCTGCCGACGGTGCGCGGCGAGGAGTCCCTGCTCAGCGGCGTGTTCGGCAACCTGGTCAGCAACGCGCTCAAGTTCCGCGGCGAGGACCCGCCGCACGTGGTGATCAGCGCCGAGCGAACCGGTGACCTCTGGACGTTCACCGTGCGCGACAACGGCATCGGCATCGACACGGAGTACGCTGAGCGCATCTTCGTGATCTTCCAGCGCTTGCACCACAAGGACGACTACCCCGGCACGGGTATCGGGTTGGCCATGTGCCGGAAGATCATCGAGTACCACGGCGGCACCATCTGGCTCGACACCACCGCGGACACCGGCACGACCTTCAAGTTCACCCTCCCGGCAGTAGAGGACGACGAGCAATGAGCAACCCGCTGAACGTGATCGACGTGCTGCTGGTTGAGGACGACCCGGGCGACGCCCTCATGACCCAGGAGGCGTTCGAGCACCACAAGATCCGCAACCAGCTGCACGTGGTGCGCGACGGCATCGAGGCGCTGGAGTTCCTGCGGCGCGAGGGCCCGTACGCCGACGCGCCCCGGCCGGGCCTGATCCTGCTGGACCTGAACCTGCCGAAGCGGGACGGGCGGGAGGTGCTGGCGGACATCAAGGCGGACGAGTCGCTGCGCACGATCCCGGTGGTGGTGCTGACCACGTCGGAGGCGGAGGAGGACATCCTGCGCAGCTACAACCTGCACGCCAACGCCTACGTCACCAAGCCCGTCGACTTCGACCGGTTCATCGAGGTCGTGCGGCAGATCGACGACTTCTTCGTGACCGTGGTGAAGCTGCCGCGATAGGGTTCCGGACCCCCGGCGACGCGTGAGGGAGCGGTCATGGGTTCGGTGATCTCGGCGGACGGCACGCGGATCGGGTTCTCGCGGGTGGGGACGGGTCCGGCGGTGGTGCTGGTCGACGGGGCGTGCTGCTTCCGGGCGTCCGGGCCGATGGCCGGGCTGGCGGAGGCGCTGAGCGGGTCGTTCACGGTGTTCACCTACGACCGGCGCGGTCGGGGCGAGAGCGGCGACACCGCGCCCCACGCGATCGGGCGCGAGGTGGAGGACCTGGCCGCGGTCGTGGCGGAGGCCGGCGGGTCGGCGTGCGCGCACGGCTTCTCCTCGGGCGCGGTCCTGGCGCTGCACGCCGCGGCGGCGGGGGTGCCGCTGCGGGCGTTGTCGCTGCTGGAGCCGCCGCTGTCGTTCGAGCCCGACGAGGGGCCGGACGTGCGGCCGGAGATCGAGGCGCTGGTCGCGGCCGGTCGGCGCGGGGACGCGGTGGCCCGGTTCCAGGTGGCGTGCGGCGTGCCGGAGGAGTTCGTGGCGGGCGCGCGGCAGTCGCCGGGTTGGCCGGTGCTGGAGGCCCTGGCCCACACCACCGCCTACGACCTGGCGATCACCGCCACTCCCCCGGACCTGGCCGCGGTCACCGCGCCCGCGCTGGTCCTGGACAGCGCGAGCAGCGACGGCCGGCTGCGGGCGTGGGCCGACGGGGTCGCCGAGCGCCTGCCCGGCGCGACGCGCCGCACCCTGCCCGGCGAGTGGCAC